>JALSMT010000100.1 GCA_026987375.1 Thermaceae bacterium
GGAGGTAGGAGGTAGGTTTACGACTGCCGTCGGTACGTAGTTCGTAGTGCGTCGTAGGGACGGGCCGGTGTGCCCGCCCATCTTGTAGCAAGCGGTTGGTAGCTTGGGGTAGGTCAGTCAACGGGAAAGGCAGGGTGTAGGGAGTAGGGTGTGGGCTTTGTTTTTAAAAGCATGCAAACGGGTTTGGCGCAGTTTGTCAAAACACGCAACTTGATTTTTCCCACATCCTACCCCCTACATCCCACCCCTCATTACATTGACGCCGTGGCCGCGACGGCGGTAGCATGAACCCAATATGGCGCTTCATGCGACCACCACGCGCTAGAGGAGCGGGCCAGGCCGCCGCTCCAGGCCCGCATGGACGCGGGCCGTTCTTTTGGAGGAAAAATGAATGTTCTCTTACCCGACGGAAAAGAATTAGAGCTGCCAAAGGGGGCCACGGCCCGCGACGCGGCGGCAAAAATAAGCCGCAGCCTGGCCAAGGAGGCCGTGGGGGCGATCGTCAACGGCGAGCTCTACGACCTCTTCAAACCCCTGCCCGAGGGGGCCACCGTCCAGATCCTCACCCGCAAGGACCCCGAGTACCAGCAGCTCTTTCGCCACACCCTGGCCCACGTGATGGCCCAGGCCGTCAAGGAGTTCTTTTCGAAAAAGGGCTACGACCCCGAAGAGGTCAAGCTGGGCATCGGGCCGGTGATCGAAAACGGCTTCTACTACGACATCGACGCCCCCGAGCCGATCTCGGAGGCGGACCTACCCGAGATCGAAAAGCTGATGCAGCGCATCATCAAGAAGAACCTGCCGCTGCGCCGCTACGTACTGGACCGCGAGGAGGCGCTGGCCCGCTACCGCGGCAAGGACCCCTACAAGACCGAGCTGATTGAGGACCTGCCCGAAGGCGAGGAGATCAGCTTCTACGAACAGGAGGGCTTCACCGATCTCTGCCGCGGCCCCCACGTGCCCAGCACCGGCAAGATTCCGCCGTACTTCAAGCTGACCCACGTGGCCGGGGCCTACTGGCGCGGCGACGAGTCGCGCCCCATGCTGCAACGTATCTACGGCGTGGCCTTCCGCAGCAAGGAGGAGCTGGAGCACCATCTTTGGCAGATAGAAGAGGCCAAGAAGCGCGACCACCGCCGGCTTGGCCGTCAGCTCGAGCTCTTTCACATCGACCCGCTGGTGGGCAAGGGGCTGGTCCTCTGGCTGCCCAAGGGGAACGTGCTGCGCGAGGAGCTGATCGCCTTCATGCGCGACGAGCAGATTCGGCGTGGCTACCAGCTCGTGACAACCCCCCACATCGGCAGCCTCGAGCTCTACAAGACGAGCGGCCACTACCCCTACTACGCCGAGAGCCAGTTCCCGCCGATGGAGCTCGAAGACGGCGAAGCCTACCTGCTCAAGCCCATGAACTGCCCGCACCACGTGCGCATCTACGCCATGCGCCCGCGCAGCTACCGCGAGCTGCCGCTGCGCCTGGCCGAGTTCGGCACCGTCTACCGCTTCGAGCAGTCGGGCGAGCTGCACGGCCTCACCCGGGTGCGCGGCTTCACCCAGGACGACGCCCACATCTTCTGCACCCCCGAGCAGGTCAAGGAGGAGTTTTTGGGCGTCCTCGACCTGACGCTCAAGGTCTTCGGCACCCTGGGCATGGGCGATTTCCGGGTGCGCATCGGGGTGCGCGACCCGGGGTCGGACAAGTACGTGGGCGACGCCGAGCACTGGGCCACCGCCGAGCGCCAGATTCAGCAGGCCTGCGACGAGGCGGGGCTCGACTACACCATCGAGGAGGGGGACGCCGCCTTCTACGGCCCCAAGCTCGACTTCGTGGTCAAGGACGTGCTGGGCCGGGAGTGGCAGCTGGGCACGATCCAGGTGGACTACAACCTGCCCGAGCGTTTCGACATCAGCTACAAGGGGCCGGACGGCGAGGAGCACCGGCCGGTGATGATCCACCGCGCCCCCTTCGGCAGCCTGGAGCGTTTCATCGGCATCCTCATCGAGCACTTTGCCGGCGAGTTCCCGCTCTGGCTGGCGCCGGTGCAGGTCGTCGTCGTGCCCATCGCCGACCGTCACCACGGCTACGCGGGCAAGGTGCGGGACGAGCTCGAATCCGCCGGCCTGCGGGTCGAGGTGGACGAGCGCCCCGAGCGCATGAACGCCAAGATCCGCGACGCCGAGACCCAGAAGGTACCGCTGATCCTGGTAGTGGGCGACAAAGAGCAGGAAGAGGGCACCGTGGCCGTGCGCGACCGCCGCAGCGGCGAGCGCGCCACCAAGACGCTGGACGAGGTGTTGCAAGAGTTGAAGGCGCGCCTAGCAGAGAGGAAGTAAGCTGAAGCGATGAGGGCGCGTTCGACCCTTTTTACCCTCTATAGCGAGCTGGTTTTCCCGCAAGACACCGTCTGGGTGGGCAGACTGGTCGAGTGGATGGAGCTCTTGGGTTTTAGCGAGCCGGCGGTGCGGGCGGCGGTGTCGCGCTCGGCGGCGCGGGGCTGGATTTTGCCGCAACGGCGTGGACGCTATGCCTACTACAAGCTGAGCCCGCGCGTTTTTTGGCAGGTGCAGCAGGTGCGCCGCCGCCTCGGCGATAAGGCCTGCCGGCAGTGGGACGGCCGCTGGCGTTTGCTGGTTTACGCAGTTCCCGAGGGAATGCGCAGTCAGCGAGACAAATTTCGCAACGAGCTGGTGATGCTGGGTTACGGCACCCCTGCTCCTGGTATCTGGCTGAGCCCCTGCGCCGAGCAGCAGGCGACCCGCGAGCTGATTTCTTTTTACCAGCTCGAGCCCTACGTCGAACTCTTTAGCGCAGAGCGCGTGGGCGATGAACCTCCACAGAGACTGGTCAACAAGGCCTTTAAGCTGGCCGAAGCCAAGGTGCGCTACCGCCAGCTGCAGCGGCGCATCGGCTCGCTACCCGCGAACCCCTCGGCCGAGGAAGCCTTTGCCCAGTTGATCCAGCTCATTCACGAGGCCCGCAAAATACTCTTTTTCGATCCAGGCCTGCCGCCGCAACTGGCGCCGCCGGGTTTTGACGGCGCCGCGACCCTTTCCCGTTTTTCCGAGGCCAGGGAGCGCCTGCGCTTGGCGGCGGGCAAGCTCGTTAACGCCTCCAGCTAGGCGCGCTGCGGTTATCTTATTAGCCATGAGGTTGCGTTTTCGTACGCGGGGAGCGCATTAGCAAAAATCCCGGCGCCCGTGCTAGCCGTTGGAAGCGCCGCCGTTTTTGGGGGCGGAACGCGCAAACCTCTGCCTTAGTTCGCGGTAGCGTTCGGCCACCTTGCGCTCCCAGCCCTCGCCGCGGGGGTCGAAAAAGCGCAGGGGCTCGAGCGGTTCGGGTAAATACTTCTGGGCGAAGCTGCCTTTAGGATCTTCGTGATAGTAAGCGTAACCTTTGCTATAGCCGAGGTCTTTCATCAACTTGGTGGGGGCGTTGCGCAGGTGCAGGGGCACCGCGGCGTTGGGGTGGTTTTCCACGGCGCGGCGGGCTGCCGCCAGGGCGCGGTAGACCGAGTTTGACTTGGGGGCGAGGGCCAGGTAAACGACAGCCTGAGCCAGCGCCAACTCGCCCTCGGGGCTGCCGAGGAGCTGGTAAGCCTCCACCGCCGCCAGCGCCTGTTTGAGAGCTCCGGGGTCGGCCAGGCCCACGTCTTCGCTGGCTATGCGCACCAGCCGGCGCCCTAGGTACATTGGGTCGACGCCGCCCGCCAGCATGCGCGCCAGGTAGTAGAGCGCGGCGTCTACGTGCGAGCCGCGCACGCTCTTGTGCAGGGCGCTGATCAGATCGTAAAAAGCCTCTCCGCCTTTGTCGAATACCGGCTGCCCCGCGCCCAGGGCCTCGCGGGCGGCGTCTAGCGTCACGCGCCCGCCGCCTAGCTCGGCCGCCAGCTCCAGCCCGTTTAAGGCGCGGCGGGCGTCGCCCATGGCGGCGGCGGCGATGAGGCGCAGCGCTTCTTCTTCGGCCTCTACCTCGGGCAGGCCCTGCGAGCTGAGCAGGGCCCTTTCCAGGACTAACACCAGGTCGTCTTCACCCAGCGCCTTGAGCACATAGACCCGCGCGCGCGAGCGCAGCGCCGGGTTCACCTCGAAGGAGGGGTTCTCCGTCGTCGCGCCTATCAGGGTCAAGAGGCCCGACTCGACGTGGGGTAAGAGGGCGTCTTGCTGCGACTTGTTGAAGCGGTGCACCTCGTCGAGGAAGAGCACCGTGGCGGAGCCTTGGCTCAGGCCTTCCTGGGCGCTTTTGACCGCGGCGCGGATGTCTTTGACGCCGACGCTGACCGCGCTCATGGCTACGAAGCGGGCGTCTACTCCCCCCGCCAAAATGCGCGCCAGGGTGGTTTTGCCGCTGCCGGGCGGCCCCCATAGGATCATCGAAGCCAGGCGGCCGCGCTCGAGCATCACCCGCAGCGGCTTGCCGCCGCCGGTTAGGTGTTCCTGACCAACGACCTCGTCCAGCGTGCGCGGACGCAGCCTTTCGGCCAGGGGGGCTTGCGGAGCGAAAAGGCTCATCAGGGATATCCTAACACATATTACGATAAATACATAACAAAACCTGTTAAATTAGTAAGTCACGAAACGGTTAGACTATCTTTATGCGGCGTATTCTGGCTCTGCTACTCTTATTGACGTCGTTGGCGCTGGCGACGACGCTGGATTACGATCCCAAGATAAAGCTGCCCGCAGGTGCGCAGTTCCTCAAGATGAGCGATTGTCCGGTTCCGAAAGGCTTTTGGGAGCCGCTTGCGAGCAAGGGTTGGAAGAGTGAGTGCCTGCTGGCCAGAGGAGACAGCAAGGTGCTGGCCATGGCGCTGGCGCTGGCGCTAAGGCAGGCTGGCTATAGCCTCGACTCTCATGAGGAGCACGGTTTATCAGGCAGCGGCAGGTTCATTTTAGAGGAGTGGCGGGCCGCTGAGCGCAGGTTGTTCGTACAGTATTTTTTGTTTTACCAAAGCGATACCGCCGTTTACCTTTTGTCGCACCCGCCACGCTAAAACCCCGGCCGCGGCCGGGGTTTTCTGGTGGGCGCGAGAGGACTTGAACCTCCGACCTCTACCGTGTCAAGGTAGCGCTCTAGCCACCTGAGCTACGCGCCCGCGATGTGGAGGCGCCGGCCGGACTCGAACCGGCGAATCGAGGTTTTGCAGACCTCTGCCTTACCGCTTGGCTACGGCGCCCCGCAGCAGGGTTCATGCTAGCACGAGCCATATTGACTGTCAAACCAAATAGCGTCTAGAGCGCATAAACCTGCGCCCTGGTGGCGGACGCGCAATAACTGCCGGCGTCATCCGCAAAAGCTTTGCGCCGCAGCCTTCATCGCTTTGGGGAGCGCGTTTGCAATAGCCCGCTAATCGAGGGGGGCTATAATGCGCTGGTGCCGGAAGTCTACGTTATCTCGCCGCGCGGTCTGCGCTGGCCCTTTTCCAAGGGGCTGGTAATCGAGTCGTTGAGCAACGCCGGGATAGATCTGCCGGTGGCCGACGAGATAGCCCACACCCTCGAGCAGGGCATAGTCGGCCAGGGGCTGGCGGAGATTAGCAGCGAAGACCTCAAGGAGCGCATGGCGCTGGAGGTGGAGCGGCGTCTGGGAGAGCAGGCGGCGGATAGGGTGAGGCGGCAGACGCAGACTTTCGAAGAGATAATAATCAGCGACGAGCACGGCGAAAGGCCGTTTTCGAAGGGTTTGCTGGTCCGCAGCCTGGAAGAGGCCGGTTTTTCCCTGCGCGAAGCTCACGAGCTGGCTAAGCAAGTAGAGCAGACGTTGCGGCGGGCGGGCAAGGTCAGGCTCGAGGCGGACGACCTAGAAGACTACGTTTCCAGCCAGATCAAAAAAACTTACGGCAAAGAGGCCCGCAAACGTTATCAGAAGCGGCTGGAGTACGGCGGCGGCGTCTTCGTGGTCGAAGAAGGAGGGGAGCCGCGAGCGCCCTTTTCCAAGGGAATCCTCTCCCAGTCGCTCATGGCCGCCGGGCTGACGCCCGACCGCGCCTACCGCATGGCCCGCGAGGTCGAGCGCGAGCTGATACGCGAGCGCCGCATGGTCATCGACCGTGACGAGCTAAGACGGCGCGTGGCGGACCTCTTGGAAAAGCGCATCGGCGACGACGTGGCCGAGCGTTACCTGATGTTGCGCGAGGTGCGCAGCCTCGACAGGCCCATCCACATCCTCATTGGCGGGGTAACGGGCGTGGGCAAGAGCACCCTGGCGGCCGCGCTGGCTTACCGCTTGGGCATTACCCGCATGACGTCTAGCGACTCGGTGAGAGAGATATTGCGGGCTACCACGACGCGCGATCTGGTGCCTACCTTGCACACTTCTTCGTTCAACTCCTGGAAGGCGCTGGTGGAGGTGTTGGGAATAGAGGGCGAGCCCTCGGACGAGGTAATTCTACAAGGCTACCGCGATCAGGTGGCTCGAGTAAGCGTGGGCATCCGCGCAATCCAAGAGCGCAACGCCCGCGAAAGAACCTCGGTGGTCATCGAGGGTGTACACGTCGTCCCCGGTTTCTTGGGACACCCGCTGCAGTCGGAGGTCATTCAGATACCCATGCTGGTAACCGTAGAAAAGCAGAAGGTTCACCGCGACCGCTTCCGCCTGCGGGAGCGCGAGACCAAGGGCAGGCGGCTCATGGAAAGGTACCTCAGCAATTTTGCGGCTTTGCGCATGATCCAAGATCACCTGCGCGACCTGGCCGAGACGATGGGGGTGCCGGTAATACCCGGTGACGACCTCGATAAGGCGGTCGAGAAGGGTCTCGAAGTAATAACCAGTCGATTTCATGATCTCTACAGCAATAAGAAGGAGAAGATATGATAAAGCGCGCCCTGACGATTCTGTTGGTATTAGCCATGGGCCTGGGAATCGCCCAAAAGGCGGACTATCTAAAGCGCTTCGAACAAGCCTGGAAGCTGGTGGCCGATTATTACTACGACCTCCATTATCGCGGCGTAGACTGGCGCGCCGTAGGGGAACGTTATCGCGAGCAGATAGCCGAGAGTCGTTCCTGGCCGCAGGTCTACCGTTTGCTGGCTGATATGTACGGCGAGCTCGGCGACAGGCACTCAACCGTGCTCAATCCTCGCGACGCGCTGGACGAACTGCGCGGCCAGCAGTGTTTCCCGCTGCCGTTTCCGGTAGAGCACGGCGCACAACTGGCACGCGTCATCGCGCGAGAGAAAAAAGAATTTGGCATCGATAACGAAGGCGCCGAAGAGTCCAGCGAGCCGGCTTGGGGAGAGTTCGAAGCCTCGCTTAAAAATAACGTCGCCTACCTGCGCATCCCCGTCTTGCTAGACCACCAGCTCACCAGCGACCTGAGCGACGCGGTCAAAAACTTCGAGAAAAAAGGCGTCAAGGGCTACGTGCTCGACCTGCGCGACAACCCAGGAGGCATGGCGTTGATAATGGCCGAGGTCGCCGGCGTTTTCATGCGCGGCCTGCCCTGGCGAATCGTTACCCGCACAAAGGGAGCAATACCGCAGCCCACGCTGCCTTTTTGGGGCAAGCCGCTGACGAGCAAGCCGCTGGTGGTGATCATCAACGGCCGCGTCAACTCCGCCGCCGAGGGTCTGGCCGGGGCTCTCAAAATGGCCCACCGGGCGACTTTGGTGGGCGAGAGGACGGCCGGCAATACCGAGGTGGTGCTGCCTTACTGCTTTCCCGACGGCGGAGTGGCCATGCTGGCCAGCGGCTTACTGGCTCCCATTGGCGCTACGACCTGGGAAGGCCGCGGGGTTACTCCCGACGTCAAGGTTGTTGGAGAACAAAAGCAGTTACAGACGGCGATAGACATCGTTTTGGGATCGCATTAATTATTCATACGCATGGCGATCCAGGGGGCTATCAGGCCCGTTAAAAGCCCGATGGCGTACTGGGCGGCAATGCCGTTTTTGATTTCCAGGACGCCGACCAAGATGGCGAGTACGGCGACCACCACCACGAGCTCGACGGACTTCTTGCGGTAGAGAATGGCGCCCGCCCCCAATAGCAGGCCCAATGAGTAGGCCATGCCGTCGTCATTGGGGTTTACAAAGCTCCAGTAGACGATCAGCAGCAAAGCCGCCATCATCAGCAGGTTCTTGATTTTATTCGGGCTCATCATTTCTTGTATATCCGGTATATCAGCCAAGGGAAGCCTATCCCCACCAAATAGCCGCCGGCAAAGGCCAGGGGATTGCCGCGCCATAAGTGGATAAAAAAGAGTATGGCGGCCAAGCCTATCGAAATAGACAGCGGTTTGGGTGAGGGGCGGTAGCGTAACGAAGCCGCCCCCAGCAGGGTTCCCACCGCCAGCGCCAGGCCGGTGGGATTGGGGCGACCGAAGAACCAGTAAAGATAAAATACGCCGCCGGCCGTCATCAGCGCTTCGCTGGCGCGCTCGGCGCTTAATTGTTTCATTTGTGGTGCCAGTAGTAGACGGCGATTTGGGAAAGAGCCAAGCCAATGCCGCCCCAAGCGACGGTTGGTTCGTGACCGATAAAGCCCATGATAGAGGAGAGCACCCCCGTGGCGAAGAACCAGGGTGCGTATTTGGGGTTGACTACCAGTCCCAGGACCGAGGCGAAAATAAACCCCGCGACACCGGGGGGCATGGCGCTGGTAATGACGATTAGCAGCAGCAGCAGGGCGATAGTTATGAACGCGGCGGCGTAATACGCGCCCGCAAAAGGCTCTTTGTTGGTTCTGGCTTCCATAAGCTAAGTTTAACAACCGCAGTGGGAGAGGGGTTAGAGGCCCGCGGCCTTGACCAGCGCGGTCAGGGTTGCGTCCACCGGGTCCGGCAGGCGCACCTCGCGCTCGGCGGTGCCCGGGTCTTTGAGGCCGTGGCCGGTGAGGGTAATTACCACGGTGCTGCCTTCGGCTATTTTCCCTTGCCGTATCCAACGCCACAGGCCGGCCAAGCTGGCGGCCGAGGCCGGCTCCACGAATATTCCCTCGCGGGAGGCCAGGTAGTGATAGGCGCGGAGTATTTCCTCGTCGCTAACGGCTTCGATAGCGCCTCCAGATTCGTCCCTGGCGTTTATGGCGCCCTGCCAGCTGGCGGGGTTACCAATGCGTATCGCGGTAGCTATAGTTTGCGGGGAGTCTACCGGGCGCCCCGTGACGATGGGCGCGGCGCCGGCGGCCTGGAACCCCAGCATGCGGGGGCGCTGCTCGATTACCTCATCTTGGTACAGCTCGCTGTATCCCATCCAGTGGGCGGTGATGTTGCCGGCGTTGCCCACGGGCAGGGCGTGGTAGTCGGGGGCGCGCCCCAGGTCGTCCACCACCTCGAAAGCCAGGGTCTTTTGGCCTTGGATGCGGAAGGGGTTGAGCGAGTTGACTAGGGTTACCGGGAAATTCTCGGTTAGTTCGCGCACCAGGCGCAGGGCGTCGTCGAAGTTGCCGTTTACCTGCACGATACTGGCCCCGTGGACCAGACTTTGCGCCACTTTCCCCGCGGCTACGTAGCCCGCGGGCAGCACGACGATCGCCTTCATGGCGGCGCGGGCGCCGTAAGCCGCGGCGGAGGCGGCGGTGTTGCCGGTGCTGGCGGCGGCTACCGCTTTTGCTTTGCGTTGCGCCGCCTTGCTGACGGCCAGGGTCATGCCGCGGTCCTTAAAGCTGCCGGTGGGGTTGAGACCTTCGTACTTGGCGAAAATCTTAACCCCTTTCTGGGCCGCTTGCGGCGGCCCCGCAAGCGGAATCAGCGGCGTATCTCCTTCATTGAGGCTGATGATGGGAGTGTCTTCGTCGATGGGTAAACGTTGGCGGTATCTCTCTAACAGGGGCAGGTTCACTTTTATATCTCCTCGAAAACTTCGGTTTGGTAACTGGGAGCGGGTATTGCGGCGGGCAGCGGCGGGTGGCCGGGGTAGCCTTCGAGCATCCTTAAGAGGTCGCCTATGACGGCGCTGGCGGTAACCGTGCTGCCGGCGCCGCCGCCGCTGATCAAGACGTCTCCTACCGCGTCGCCCCGGTAGAGGAGGGCGTTGTGGGAGAGGGCGGCGCCGGCCAGGGGATGGCTGGCGGGCAGCATTACCGGACGCACGGCGGTTTTCCAGGAGCCCCCCTGCGGAAAGAGGCTGGCGACCAGCCTAATCTTTTTACCTTCGCTCTCGGCGGCGTAAATATGGTCGCGAGCAAGTTCTTGTATGCCCCTGGTGTTTTCTCTAACATCGCGCCAGGGGTAGTCGGGGTCAACGGTCAGCCTAGCCAGGATTGCCAGTTTGTGCGCCGCGTCTACCCCGCCGATGTCTAGAAAGGGGTCTTCCTCCACGAAGCCCTTGGCCTGAGCCTCTGCGAGAGCTTGGGAGAAGTCGAGCCCCTCTTCCATGCGGCCGATTATGTAGTTGGTGCTGCCGTTCAGGATACCGTGAATTTCCAAGGCGTTGTTGCCGCGCAGGGCTCCCGAGAGGGGTTCGATTACCGGCGTTCCCGCCATTACGCTGGCCTCGTAGTAGAGAAGTCCTTCGAGGACGTACGGTTTTAATTCGCTCCAGTGCTCGGCCAGCAGGGCCTTGTTGGCGCTTATTACCGGCAGCCCTTCTCCCAGCGCCGCCAGGGTAAGCCGTTTGGCCGTCTTTGTCCCCCCCATGAGCTCCACGACCACGTCGGCTTCCGCCAGCATGCGCCCCACGTCGTCGCTCAGCAGGCCGCGGGGGATCCAGCTGGGTCGCTTTTTGGAGGGATCGCGCACCAGAATGCCGGTCAACGCGGGTTCCAGGCCTAGAGCACGAAAACGGTCCCGCTGTTCGCCTAGCAGCTTTACAAAGCCGCTGCCGACGGTCCCGGCTCCCAAGAGGGCTATGCGCAACGTGTCCATGGGGAGATTATACGTGTCCCGAGCTGCTTGTGATAACATACACACTCAAGTATGGCGCTAATCGTACAGAAATACGGAGGAACGTCGGTAGGAGACCTCGACAGGATTCACAAGGTCGCCCAGCGAATCCAGCGTTATCGTGATAAAGGACACGATTTGATCGTCGTCGTTTCGGCTATGGGCAGGAATACCGACGAGTTGATAGCCCTCGCCAAACGGGTCAACCCGCGCCCGCGACAGCGGGAGATGGACCTCTTGGTAACAACCGGCGAGCAGCGCTCGGCGGCGCTGCTGGCTATGCAGCTGCAGGGTATGGGCTTGGCGGCCAAGGCCTTTACGCAGCACCAGATAGGTATTACTACCGACGGCCGCTATGGCAACGCCAGGATAGTGGAGGTCAAACCGCAGAAGATAATGCAGGCCGTACAGGAAGGATATGTAGCGGTGGTAGGCGGCTTTATGGGCACGACGGTCGAGGGTGAGCTAAATACTCTGGGGAGAGGCGGTTCCGATACCACCGCTGTCGCGCTAGCGGCGGCCGTGGGCGCGCGCGAGGCGGAGATATTTACCGACACCGACGGCGTCTACACCACCGATCCGCACCGCATTCCCGAGGCGGCGAAGCTAGACCAGATCGCCTACGACCCGATGATCGAGATGGCCGCGTTGGGCGCCAAGGTGCTGCACCCGCGGGCGGTGTGGTACGCCAAGCGCTACGGGGTGCGCCTGCACGTGCGCAGCGCTTTCAACTATAGAGAAGGGACCATAGTATCGGAGGAGGCCATGAAACTAGATCGCCCCGTAACCGGAGTGGCAATAGACGAAGGGCAGGCGCAGATAGGCTTGGTAGGGATTCCCGACCAGCCCGGCATAGCAGGCAAGGTCTTTGACAGGTTGGCGGAGCGCGGCATCGCCGTGGACATGATCATCCAGGGGGTCCCGGGACACGACGCCAGCCGCACCCAGATGGCGTTCACGGTTCCCAAAGACTACGCCGACGACGCCTTGGAGGTGCTGCACGGGCTAACCGAAGAAATAGGAGGTGAGGTTACCTTCGATTCGGATATAGCCAAGCTGTCCATTGTCGGCGTGGCGCTGGCTTCGACTCCCGGCATACCCGCTAAGATGTTTGCGGCGGTGGCCGGGGTGGGGGCTAACATAGAGATGATAGCCACCAGCGAGGTGAAGATATCGGTCATCATCCCCGCGCAGTACGCCGACGCAGCCGCCAAGGCTGTTCATAGCGCGTTCGGTTTGGATAGGAGTCAGGGAGAAGGCAATGGATAAGGCGATACTCGAGTGGTCCGACATTACCAGACTGGCGGGAAGGCTGGTTTCGCAGCTGGACCCTGCTGATTACGACGTTGTCTTGGCGGTTACGCGTGGTGGGATGATACCGGGGGCGCTGGTCAGCGAGGCCCTCAACCTGCGCAACGTCATGACGGCGGCGGTGATGTTTTATAGCGGCGACCAACAGGCGCTTGCCGAGCCTCACTTTTTACAGTTCCCCGGCGACGCTTTGCTATTGGGGAAAAGGGTGCTGATAGTAGACGACGTTTGGGATTCGGGAAAGACCGCGGTGGCGGTTAGAGAGCGCGTTCAGCAGGCGGGCGGCATTCCCAGGGTGGCGGTATTGCACTACAAACCCATGCACAGTAGTTTTCCCGAGGACGCACCCGACTTTTTCGGCGAGGAGACCGAGGCGTGGATAGTCTACCCCTGGGATCCCGAGCGGTCTCAGGACTGGACCGAGTAGAAAGGTATACTGGCTCACGTGTATGGCATTCTAGCTTGGCCGCCGCAGGACCTGAGCGAGTGGATGGAGGAGCTGGCTGACGAATACGGAGTATCCGGGTATGGTCCTCCGCACCTCAACCTGCGCCAGCCCTTCAAGTGGCGATGGAGTAAGGAGGCCTTGCGAAGAGGAGTAGAGGGAATACTGCGCGGTCACGAGGCCTTTAGGGTCAGGCTGGGCGGATGGCGAACGTTCGGCGGAGGGGTCGTCTATCTGCGGGCGTATGGCGGGGGCCCATTCGAGCGCCTCTACCGCGCGCTCGAGCCGCTGGCCGAACCCGAGCACGAGATTGAAGGGCCCAGCTACATCCCCCACCTGACGCTGGCCCTGGGCATGGGCGATGAAGCCGCAAAAAAACTGGCAGAGAAACTGCCCCAGCCGCCGCGCGGCTCATTCACCGTCAAAGAGGTAGCGCTGGTCTCAGACGACGATGACGGCGAGCTTGTCGAGATCGCCCGTCTGCCTTTAGGCCAAGCTACTAGCGAAAAACACCAAAACAAGCGTTAAAACTGCGCTGCGGTGGGATTTTAACCGCCGGCTCTTACGTACTGCATCCGCTCCGCGGCTATTACCGCCGTAGCCAAGGACATGAATTTAACTTCTTCGGGGTCGGCGCGGCTGGTGAGAATCATCGGTGCCTTGGCGCCCATGATAATGCCGGCGGCGCGTACATGCGCGAAGTATATCAGGCTCTTGTAAAAGACGTTGCCTACGTCTATATTGTCCACAATCAATATATCGGCCTTACCGGCGACGGGGCTCTTGATCTTCTTGATGCGCGCAGCTTCTTCGCTGACGGCGTTGTCGAGCGCCAAGGGCCCGTCTATCACGGCTCCCTTTATCTGGCCGCGGTCGGCCATCTTGGCGATTATGGCGTCCTCCACCGCGGTGTCCATGTCGGGATTAACCATCTCTACAGCCGCCAGCAACGCCACCTTGGGCTCGGCCACGCCCAGGATGTGCGCCATGGTGACGGCGTTTTCGACTATCTGGATCTTGGCTTTGAGGTCGGGGTTTATGTTCATGGCGCCGTCGGACATCATGAAGAGGCGATCGAAGCCGGCGGCTTCGTATATTAGAACGTGAGACAGCAGTTTTCCGGCGCGCAGGCCCCAGTCGCGGTTTAGCGCCGCTCGCAGAAAGTCGGATGATTGCACCATCCCCTTCATGAGTATGTCGGCCTCGCCGCCGGAAACCAGTTGTGTAGCCAGCTCGGCTGCTTCCGGAGGGTTTTTGGCGGGCCGGATATCCAAACCCTGCGCCTTTATTCCCAGTTCCACGGCTATGCGACGAACTCTATCAGGGTTACCGAATAAGACCGGGTGAATCAGCCCTTCCATGCGTGCTTCGTTGACCGCCTGGATGACGTGGGCCTCTTCTGCGGCGGCGACGGCCACCTTTTTGGGGCCCTTAATCTGGGCCACCAGCCTGGCCATTTCCAGAAGGTTATTCATGTCCCGCAAGGGTTGGATGTCTCTAAAGTCCAGCGTTTCCATAGGTGACCTCTCGTACCGCCATCGGAGTTTCTATGCCGCTGAGAGCGCGATACGCCCCCTCAGCCAGCGCCTGCATCTCGAACTCGCCGGGCCAGACGGCCACGGGGGCCATCCAAGCGAGGCTATTCCTTACTTTGTCTACCACGTAAGCAAAGCGTGCGCCACCACCAGTCAGAAAAAAGACCCGGGGCCGCTCCGCGGCCGCCAGCGAGGCCATGTACTTGGCTATTTGCAAAGCATAGGCGTCTACCACGAGGCGCGTTTTGGCTTCGCCCAGCATGCTTTCGATAAGCCGCAGGTCGTCGCTGCCCAAGAGCCCCAGAAAACCGGAGTTGCGCCCTAAAAGCTCGCTGGCGGCTTGCGGGCCCAGCTCGGCGGTCTTGGCGATCGCACCGTAAACGGGCACGGTGCCGGCGCGGTTGGGACTAAAGGGCCCTTCGCCGAGGAGGGCGTCGTTGCCGTCTACTATTCGCCCGCCGGAAAAGCGAGCAACAGAGGTGCCGCCGCCCAAGTGTGCGCCAACCATGGGGGTATCCGCAAGGTTCCCTTGGACGCTAGCGGCGGCTTTGCGCGCTACGTAGCGCAGGTTGAGGGCGTGGATGCGGCTGCGCCGCGGCACCCCGGCTACACCGCTGACCCTGCTGACCTCAGTAAATTCATCAACCGTCGGGGGGTCTACCACGAAAGCCTCGAGCCCGTATTTTTGCGCCAGCTCGTACGCCAGCGGCGCCGCCAGGTTTGCGGGATGGCTGCCGAAGGGCGCGCGCATGCAAAGGCTGACCATCTCTTCGTCCACCCTAAAGACACCCGCCGGGACGGGGCCTATCAGCCCACCGCGAGCGGCAATGGCCGCCAGTGGGCGCCAGGCCGCGGCGCGCTCCAGCACGAAAGCGCGGCGTATTCGCAGGTCTTCCTGCAAAGTCGGCGCCGCTTGGTGGCGCGCGCTTGCCTCGCTAATAACTTTGGGGCCGCTGTCGTCTACTTCGAGTAGCGCCAGCTTGGTGCTGGTCGAACCGGGATTGATGGCGAGAACCCTCACACCTCCAGGATACACGTGAGACGCGGATGTTCGGCTTGTTTGCTCACGCCAAGTTAATACGAACGCACTAAGATTAGATGCGGAGGTGATTGTAAGATGTCCGTGAGAAAACCTTTATTAGGACTGCTCGGGGCCGTGGTCTTGGCCGCGGCCGCCTACTCTTTTTACGCTCCGGCGGCGCTGGCTGGTTCAGAGAGGAAGGTCAGCTTCGACCCGCCGGCGGCTTACCTGCAAAACGAGAAGAACACCATCGCCATAGTTGACGCCTACGGTGACGGCGTGGTCTACGTAGCGGTGGCTTCGGCGCCTAAGATGGTCAAGCCCGACCTGCCGCCGGGCTTCGAGCAGTTTGCGCCATTCTTCCAGCCCTACATGCAGCCGCCGCGGCGCGGTACCGGCTCGGGTTTCGTGATCGACAAAAACGGCTATATTTTGACCAACTACCACGTTGTCGCGGGGGCCGACGAGATAAAGGTGCGTTTTCACAATAGCCCTAAAGACTACAAGGCCAAGGTGGTTGGTTCGGCGCCGCCGCTCGACCTGGCGCTCTTGAAGGTAGACGCGCCGCGGGAAGTGCTGCGGCCGATACCCTTAGCCGACTCGGATCGTATCAAGGTGGGGCAGAAGGCGATCGCCATCGGCAACCCCTTTGGGCT
The DNA here is from genome assembly GCA_026987375.1 of Thermaceae bacterium. GTDB lineage: Bacteria > Deinococcota > Deinococci > Deinococcales > Marinithermaceae > Oceanithermus. The sequence continues at coordinate 15,786 of JALSMT010000100.1, forward strand.
CGAGTTCACCGTAACCGAAGGAATCGTTTCGGCCGTACGAAACAATCCCGGGGCGGAAAACTCGCTGATACCACAGCTCATCCAGACCGACGCCGCCATCAACCCCGGCAACTCCGGCGGGCCGCTGCTCGATTCGCGCGGCGAGGTTATAGGAATCAACGCGGCGATCATAAATCCCAACGGCATACCGCAGTTCGCCGGCATCGGTTTCGCCATCCCCATCAACCTAGCCAAGAAGTACCTGCCGCAGATGAAGGCCGGCAAGAAGGTGACCGAAGAGCAGGTCATCAATAACAACCCGCGTCTGGGCGTCAGCGTGCTGCCGGCTCAGTATTTCCCCAAAAAGATTCGCGAGAGGTACAAGATTCCCGATCACGGACTGGTGGTCAAAGAGGTCGAAAAAGGCTCACCGGCGGAGGCCGCGGGCATCAAGGGCGCCGACAAGTTCATTTACCTGCAGACCCCAAACGGCGACGTAGTCGAGCTGGGCGTCAACGGCGACGTAATAGTCGAAGCCAACGGCAAGCCGATATACGACATAAACGACCTGCGCTCGATACTATTCACCCTCAAACCCGGTCAGTCCATAGAGCTGAAGATAGTCCGGGGCGGCAAGACCAGAACCGTTACCGTTCGTCCGCGCGTATTGCACAAGTAGCAGCGCCGACTTACCCAAGCAAGCCCCGGGCGACCGGGGCTTTTTCATACCGCCCAGTACTCGTCGCGCGCCGGCAGGCCTACCGCCTCGGCGAACGCTCCCAGGCCCAGCCTGTCGGGGATTTCCAGGTGGTAACGGAAGTTCCACAGGTAATGCTGTAGCAACACGGGGTTTATCGAGAGTCTGCGCGACTCGCTGGCGGCGACCTCAGCCAATTGACCTATGCCCTTCCTGCGCGCGCTGCGCAGCAGCTGCACAACTTCAAGCGGCGGCTGCTCTCCGGCGCTGGTGGCCCAGACGGCGAAGACGAAGGGCAGTTGGCTGGCGTGGAACCAGCGCATAGACAGGTCGCTGATGCGAATCTCGCCTATGCGCGCGGGCAGCGCGTGAACCGAGTGGGGGGTTTCTTTGAGGAGGCTGGCGTATGCCAGCAGTGCGCGATCGCCTATGAGCAGGACGCCGTCAAACTCGTCCAAGCCCTCGAGGCCCGTCTCGACCGCTATCAGATCCGCGCTCACCCCGCTCTGCGCCAGCAGATATTGCAGAAGCCGCACGCTGGTGGCCGACTCGCCGGTGACGGCTACTCGCCGCAGCTGCCGCCAGGGTTTTTTGTGGAAGAGGCTCACCGAATAAACGGGCCCCAGCACTGAGACCGAGAAGTCCGGTAAGGCCCTGAGCAGGCCCTGCTGCTGTAGATAGAAATAACTCGATACCAACGAGAGGTCTACGCAGCCTTCCAGCAGCCAGTTATTCAGCTCGGTGGGCACGCCCCAGCGTATCTCTACGCCCATAGGGGTTTTTAGAAAGTGCACCAGCGGCGCGGTATTTACGTAATGGGGAAGTCCAATGCGGTATGCCATGGTTATGAAACGGCTTCGTACCTTCTGATTACATTGTACAGCGCGTCGCGCTCAACCGGGACGCGCCCGGCGTCGCTGATATAACGGGCTAGTTGCTCTTTGCTGAGCGCCCTGCCGGAAGAGGCCCCGGCGGAGGTGACGATGGACTCGGCTATCAAGGTGCCGTCTATGTCGGATACCCCCCAGTCCAGAGACACCTGGGCCAGGGGTGCGGTTAATGTCGCCCAGTAGCCTTTGATGTGGGGAAAGTTGTCCAGATACAAGCGGGCTATGGCGAGGTTGCGCAGGTCGTCCAGCCCGGTGGTGAACTCGGTTTTGCCCAGGTTCTGCGCCAAGTTATTGCCCCAGGGCTGGAAGGAGAGGGGGATGAAGCTCATGAAGCCGCCGGTTTCGTCTTGCAGTTTGCGCAGCCGCTCCATGTGGTCGAGCCTCTCCGCCAGCGTCTCGATGTGTCCGTAGAGCATGGTGGCGTTGCTGCGAATGCCCATCTCGTGCGCGGTTCGGTGTACTTCCAGCCAGCCGTTGGCGTCTACTTTGTTCCTGGCGATCTTTCTGCGAACCCGCTCGGAGAATATCTCGGCGCCGCCGCCGGGTAACGCTACCAGGCCGGCGTCCTTTAACTCGCGCAGGACGCGGTGGTAGTCGCTGCGAGCAATCTTGGCGAAGTGGTGTATCTCCGCGGCCGTCCAGGCTTTTATCTGAACGCCGGGAAAGTTGTCTCTGAGCGCAGCGACCAGCTGTGGATAGTAAGAAAAGGGACGCTTCGGGTGGTGCCCGCTGGAAATGTGGATCTCTGTCAGGCCCGGCTGGTAGTGTTCCCTTACCCACTCTACGGACTCGGCGACGCTCCAGTCCCAGGCCCCTTCCTCGCCGAAGCGTTTGGCGAAAGAGCAGAAGGTGCAGCCGACGTAGCAGATATTGGTCTGGGAGAAGCGCAGCGAATGCACAAAGTAGGTATCGTCGCCGTGCCTCTCGTTGCGCACGTAGTTGGCCAGGCGCATTAGCGTGTTGAGGTCGCGAGTTTGGTACAGCGTCAGCCCCTCTTCAAAGCTAAGCCGCTGGCCGTCGTATACCTTGGCGGCCAGCGGCTGTAGCTGCGGATCCCTGACGGAAATCATGGCTCCATCCTAACGCAAGCCGTGTTCATAAAGCAGTTCTCATGGCCTACCCTTAACATTGCATTATGTTGCAACTTCAACAAGGGGGATGGATTCTCTGGTTCCTGCTCCTGCTAACCCTCTACGCCGCCTACGTTTTCTTCGAGCGCTACCTTTCTCTAAGGCGGGAGAAGGTGGGAGGGGAAAGGCTGATGCGGGAAATAGACGCCGCGCTGCGTCGCGGCCAGGCAGAGGCGGCGATGGAGTCCGCCAGAGCGCACGGCGGCACTTTGGGCAGGTTTCTGATAGCCGGACTGGCACGCGTACCGTTTGGCGTGGCGGCGGTGGACTCGTCGCTCAAGGCAGCCTTGTTGGAAGAAGAAGTGCGCTTATCAAAGGGGCTAGGTATACTGGGAATAACGGCACAAATAGCCCCCTTGTTAGGTCTTTTGGGTACGGTCAGCGGCATGATCAAGGCTTTCAACGTTCTCGCCAGCCAGGGGCAGACCACCGCCAAGCTGCTCGCCGGCGGCATTGGCGAGGCCTTGTTTACCACCGCCGCGGGGCTGATAGTAGCCATTCCTGCGCTGATCGCCTATCACTATCTGGCGGGCAAGGTGGACGACTTAATCAGCGAACTGGAGCAGCGCCGCGAAGAAGTGCTGGGCATTCTCGCCGAGGTGAGTTATGACAAACCGGCGCAGTAGACGCGAGCCGGTAATCAACCTGGCGCCGCTGGTGGACATCGTCTTCTTGCTGGTAATTTTCTTCATGGTCACCAGCACCTTCATTACCCCCGAGACCGGGCTGCCGGTAGACCTGCCGCAAGCGACCAGCGGTGAAGCCAGGCCGTCGGGGGCGCCGGAAGTGGTGGTTAGGGCGGACGGTGAGGTCTTCTGGAAGGGTAAGCGGGTAGGCGACGACGAGTTGCTGGTCGTACTCAGGGGGGCGCTGGCGTCGTATAAGCCGGGGACCGTGATCCTCAGGGCGGACCGCGCTACTCCTCACGGCAGAGTCGTGCACGTAATGGACATAATAAGGCGCGCGGGCGCCAAGCGGGTCGCCATAGCCGCCGTCCCCTAAACGGAGGATAACCTTGCCGTCAGCAGCACCTAAGAGCGAAGGCGAGAAACGTATGAAACGGCGGGCGTTGCTGCTTTCGCTGACCACGACGGCGTTTTTAGCGCTAATATTCGTGTTGCTGGTATGGTCGCCCTTACCGGCGCCCCCCAAAGCGACGGGCTATCTGCTCGTAGAGCTGGGTCAGGGCGCTGCGACTACGGGGCGCGAGCAACCCGCCAGGGCGCAAAAGCCGCGCCAGCAAGCCAGCTCTCCGGCAAAAGCGGAGCAGCTCCCCGCCAGACCGGCGCAGACCGCCAATGCAAAACCGGTCAAACCCGCCAAGCCGGTAGCACCGGCCAGACCTGCGCCGGCGCGGCCGCAGCAGCCTCCCAAACCGACCAAACCCGCGCAGACGAACCAGCAACGGCCGCCCGAGACTCCTCAGGAGGCCAAACCGCCGGCGACCCCGCCGCAGACGCCGCCGGCCAGTGAGCCGCAAGCGCCGCAGCCTAGCAAACCGCAGGCCGCCCCCCGCGCCAGCAAGCCCAGCCTCCCCCAGCCGTCACCGCAGAAGCCCGAGATCGAGCCAAAACCGCTCGAGCCGGCCATCAAGCCCGCCGAGACGGCGCCGCCGCCCCAGGCGGTAAACGCGCCCCAGGCCTCCAAGCCTGAGTTGCAGGAGGCAAAACCGGCGCCCATGGCTACCCGCCCCCCGCAGGCTGCGCAGCAGCCCCCGGTGTCGCCGCAAGCCCTGCCGAGCGCTCAACCATCGCAACCGCCGAGCCCGCAAGAACCGCGGCCGCAGGCCGCCACCCCGCCAGGCCAGGCGACTCCCCAGGCTTTTGCTCCGCCGCAGCCGGCGGCGCCGTCACTCACACCTGCGCTTCCGGCACCGGTTCCAGAGCCTATTCCCGCGCCGCCGCTGGCGGGCGGCGAAGCGTCGCCACAGCCGCCTTCCCCCGCGGTCAGCCCGCAACAAGGCAAGGAGCAGGGCGGCGAGTTCGGACCCGGCGAAAGACCTTATAAGCTGCGGCGGCTGCGACCAATACTGGTATCAGTGGATAACGCCAACGCCGCCTTCCCGCAATGGGGGCTCGAGTGGGCGGTGCAGGTTCACGAGGTGCCCATGGAAGGCGGCGTGTCGCGCCTGCTCGTGCGCTACGAGGGGGGCGAAAAGGGCAAGATCGGCCCGGTGCGCTCGGCCAGGCCCTATATTCTCGAGCTGGCTCGCGCCATGGGCGCGGTGACGCTGCACGTAGGAGGCAGCCCCGCGGCCCTGGCGATGATCGAAAAACAGGGCTTCACCACCTTCGACGGCCTCTACGACCCGCTCTTCAAAAGGGACGCTTCCCGGAGGGCGCCGCATAACACGTATGTAATGGGTCCGCGGGTGCGCAAGCAGTTACTACGCCTGCGGCTGGAGAACGTCCGCACCATCAGCGGCAAAGCCTATGTACCACCCAAGTCGGCCGAGCCCGGCGAGAGCCTGGAGGTGCGCTACGCCCCCGACTACAGCAGCGGTTTTCACTATGACGGCAAGGGCTACGTCTGGTTCCGTAACGGCGCTCGCACCAGCGAGCGCGTCAGCGCGGTCGTCGTGCTAAAGGTGGCGGCCAGCGTAATAGACGACGTCGGCAGGTTGCGTTTGCAGCTAACTTCGGGCACGGGCGCTGTTTATCTGCAAGGCAAGCGGGTGCCGGTCAAATGGCGTTTCGAAGGCGCTTTGCGGCTCTTGGACGACAGTGGTAAGCAGCTCGATCTGACACCTTATAAAACCTGGTACCTGTGGGCGCCCCCCTGGGCCAGGGTGCGTTAGAGCCGCCGGGAGGCGTTACCATGAATCATGCGTCTGCCTCGCAGTTATGGCATCTTGCTGCACCCCACGTCTTTCCCCGGGCGCTATCCGATCGGCAACTTGGGCCGGCGGGCGCGCGACTTTTTGGACTGGCTTAACAAGGCCGGCGCGAGCTGGTGGCAGGTGCTGCCGCTGGGTCCTACCGGCTACGGCGACTCACCCTACCAGTCTTTTTCGGCCTTCGCCGGCAACCCTTACCTCATCGACCCGGATTATCTGCTGGCTCAGGGCTGGTTGACGGAAGTCGAGTCCGCCGCTGGCGAGAGGGTTGATTATGGCCAGGTCTACCGCTGGGCCTGGCCTCTTTTGCGTAAGGCCTACCGCGTTTTCCGCGGCGACGCTACGGAGAGAGAACGCGCCGCGCTGGCGGATTTTAAAAAGCGAGAAGAAGGCTGGCTGGCGGACTACGCGCTATTCATGGCGCTGAAGGAAGAACACGGAGGCGCCCCCTGGTGGAGCTGGCCCCAGGGTCTGCGGCGCCGCGAAGAGTCGGCCCTCAGCCTCGCCAGGGGGCGCTTGGCCGACTCGGTAGGCTTTCACTCTTGGACGCAGTGGTTGTTTTTCACTCAGTGGCGCTCTCTTTTGGCCTACGCGCACGCGCGCGGCATCGCGGTAATAGGAGACATGCCGATATTCGTTGCTCACGACTCGGCGGACGTCTGGGCGAATCCGCGGCTCTTCAAGCTAGACAAAGACCTCAGGCCGCAGGTCGTCGCCGGCGTGCCGCCCGACTATTTCAGCCCGACCGGGCAGCTCTGGGGCAACCCGCTCTACGACTGGCAGGCCATGCGCCAAGAGGGCTTTGCTTGGTGGTTGCAGCGCATCCGCCATGCCCTCCAGCTGGCGGACCTGATCCGGATAGACCACTTTAGGGGGTTCGAGGCTTACTGGGCGATTCCCGCGGGGGCGGAGACCGCCGAGAACGGCCGCTGGGAGAAGGCTCCGGGAGAAGAGCTGTTTTCGCGCGTCGCAAAAGAGCTGGGCGACGTTCCGATAATCGCCGAAGACCTGGGAGTAATCACGCCGCAGGTGGAGGCACTACGGGATCGCTTCGGCCTGCCGGGAATGAAGGTCTTGCAGTTCGCCTTCAGCGGTGCCGACAACCCCTTTTTGCCCGAAAACTACCCGGCGGACGGCAATTGCGTTGTCTATAGCGGCACCCACGACAACGACACCACCCTTTCCTGGTGCCAAACGGCCCCGGCAAGCGAACTGGACTTTATGCGGCGCTACCTGGCGGCGCATAAGATAGCCTTTTCCTCTTGCGCCGACGCCCCCTGGGCTTTGCTAGAGCTGGCCATGTCCAGCCGTTGCCGCCTGGCTCTCTTTCCCTTGCAAGACGTTTTGGGCCTGGGAACGGAGGCGCGTATGAACTACCCCTCGCGGCCGCAAGGGAACTGGAGCTGGCGCTACCAAGACGGCCAATTAAGCCTAGACCTGGCGGAAAAGTTGTTGGAACTGGCCGCAAAAGAGCGGCGTCTCAGACGCGAATGACCACCCGCGCCCCCGATTCCATTAAGTGAATGGTATCTATGAAGCGCACGACGCGGTTGCTGTTGCCCATGGCTATGGTATGAGTGCGCGCGCCGCCGCCAAAAAAGCGTACGCCTTGCAGGATGTCGCCGTCGGTTATGCCGGTAGCGGAAAACACCAGCTGCTCTCCCGGAGCCAGCTCTTCGGTGGTGTAGGTCTTGTTCTCGTCTCCGCCCATGGCCCGCAGCCTTCGTAATTCTTCTTCGTCTGACGGCAGGAAGCGCGCCTGAATTTCTCCTCCCAGGCACTTTAGCGCGGCGGCCGCCAGCACTCCTTCGGGGGCGCCGCCCGAGCCCATGACCGCGTGTACGCCGGTACCGCGGACGGCTACCGCCAAGGCGGCGATGACGTCGCCGTCGCCTATTAGTTTGACGCGGGCGCCGGCTTCACGAATTTCTTTGATGAGCGGGCGATGCCGCTCGCGGTCGAGGACGACGATCAGCAGGTCGGCGACCTCGCGACCGAGAGAGCCGGCTATGGCCTTCAGGTTGGCGTCCACCGGCCAGTCCAGGCTCACCTTTCCCTTGGTCGAGGGGCCCACCACCAGCTTTTCCATGTACATGTCGGGCGCGTGGAAAAGACCGCCCCGCTCGCTGATGGCGATGACCGTCACCGAGTTGGGCAGGCCCTTGGCGGTGATGTTGGTGCCCTCTACCGGGTCCACCGCGATGTCTACCGCCACACCGCCTTTGCCTAATTTTTCGCCGATGAAGAGCATGGGCGCCTCGTCCATCTCACCTTCGCCGATGACCACCGTGCCGTCTATCTCCATTTGGTTCAGCTGCCGGCGCATGGCTTCGGTGCCGGCCTCGTCGACGGCGTGCTTATCGCCTTTTCCAGAAAGGCGGCTGGCCGCCAGGGCCGCCTGCTCGGTGACGCGCACTACCTCGAGGACTAGTTTGTTTTCGATGCTCATACAACCAGATTAACAAAAGGTATTAGTGAATAGTGTTCATCGCCACGAAGCTTATTTGGGTTGGTGTCTTTCATGAAGAACCTCAGCCAGGGTGTCTGGCGAGAGGCCGCGCTCGGCCAGGGTCAGCAAGAGGTGGAAGAACAGGTCTGTTGCTTCCCAGGCGAGCTCGCCGCTGTCGGCGTTTTTAGCGGCGATTATTACCTCGCCGGCTTCTTCGCCTATCTTCTTGAGAATGCGGTCGATGCCCTCTTCGTGCAGCCTGGCTACGTATGAGCCCTGGGGCTTTTCTTTCATGCGGCTTTGGATGGTATCCCAAACCGTCTGCACAACTTCGGCGAATGAGGGAGCGGCGCTCTCGCTGAGCGGTTGGAAAAAGCAACTGCGGGCGCCGGTATGGCAGGCGGGGCCGTGGGGGCGCACGCGGTAGAGAACCGCGTCGCCGTCACAGTCGAGGCGCATTTCTATTAGGTCCTGGGTGTTGCCGGAGGTTTCTCCTTTTTTCCACAGTTCTCGGCGGCTGCGCGAAAAAAGGTACGTCTGCTTGTGTTTGAGGCTCAGCTCGAGCGCTTCACGGTTGGCCCACGCCAGCGTCAGCACTTCGCCGCTGGCGGCGTCTTGAATGATTACCGGCACCAGGCCGTTTTCGTTGAACTTTACGCTGTCCAGGTTCATTGGATGTCCTCTCGCATGGCTATTCCCTCTGCGGCCAGGGCCCTCTTGAGACGAGGAATTGGTATTTCTCCAAAGTGGAAAACGCTGGCCGCCAGAGCCGCGTCGGCGCCGGCCTTTTTGAAGACCTCGGCAAAGTGCTCGATCTCGCCCGCGCCGCCAGAGGCGATTACCGGTATCGAAACCGCCTCACCGACCGCCTTGGTCAGCTCAATGTCGTAGCCGGCCTTGGTACCGTCGGCGTCCATGCTGGTCAGCAGTATCTCCCCGGCGCCCAGGCTCTCGCCCCGGCGCGCCCAGGCGACGGCGTCGAGACCGGTATCTTTGCGGCCGCCGGAGACGTAGACCCGCCACTCGCCGGGGGCGGTTTTTTTGGCGTCAATCGCCAATACCACCGCCTGCGAGCCGAAGTGTTCGGAGAGCTCGGCTATCAGCTGGGGACGCTTAACCGCCGCCGAATTGACGCTCACCTTATCGGCTCCGGCCAGCAGGAGGGAGCGTGCGTCTTCTAGGGTGCGCACCCCGCCGCCGACGGTGAAGGGCATAAAGACACGCTCGGCCACCTGCCGCACCATCTCCAACACCAGCGGGCGGTTCTCGTGGGTGGCGGTGATGTCGAGAAAAACCAGCTCGTCGGCGCCGCTGGCGTCGTAGGCGACCGCCGCTTCCACGGGGTCGCCGGCGTCTACCAGGTTGACGAAGTTGACGCCCTTGACGACGCGCCCGCGATGAACGTCCAGACAGGGTATTATTCTGCGCGCCAACACGACAAAGATTGTACCAGAGATGGAGCGCGGCCCGGCTTGCTCAAAGGTCTCGACGGACCTGCCAGATGGTTTGTTTGCTAATAGTCAGCCTGCAAGAGGCTGAGCACCTCGACGTGGTGGGTGTACGGGAAAAAGTCGTAAGGGCGCGCAAAGCCGAGCCGGTAACCGCGTTCGCTGAGGCGGCTGACGTCGCGAGCCCAGGTGGCCGGGTCGCAGGATATGTAGATTATCTTCTGCGGCTTCATCGCTATCAGGGCTCGCAAAGTTTCGTTTGCGATGCCGGCGCGTGGCGGGTCTAGAACTACCACCTCGGCGGGGCCGAAGCGGGCGGCCTCACGGGCGTCGGCGCGAACGAAGCGGACGTTTTCAGCACCCAGGCGACGCGCGTCGGCGCGGCCTTTTTCGATGCTGCGGCGACTAAGGTCGCTTACGGTTACGCTCTCGAAAGAGCGCGCCAGCATTAGGCCCAGCACTCCCGAGCCGCCGTAGAGCTCGAGCGCGCGCCCGCCGGAGCCCGCCAGCACGCTGGCTTCGCGGTACATCAGGCCGGCGGCGCGCGGGTTGACCTGAGCGAAGCTGACAACGTCTATGCTGGCCAGCAGGCCGCCGTAATCTTCCAGTAAGGTTTCTTTGCCCGCTAAAAAGCTCGTAGGGCCGCGGAATCTGCCGCGCGCCTCAGCCGCCCCCCACCAGACTCCGGCCACGCCGGACTCTAATAGCCCCCGGGCCGCTTTGCGGAAGTAGCGCGCCTTGCCGCCAATAAGCCCCAGCTGCACCTCGCCGCTGTGCAGGCTGCCGCGCAGCGCAATCTCGCTAAGTCCGATTAGCGGCCAAGAGTTCAAGAGGTCGAGTGCTTTTTGCAACGGTTCGGCCAGCAGAGGATCTCGCTCAACCTTCACCAGGTCCTTACTGGCGGGTTCGCGGTAGGCCAAGCCCCCCAGCGGGTGCGGCGCGAACTGGGCGGCGCTGCGGTAGCCCAGGGGGTCGGGAGAAGCTCGAATGGGGGAGAGCGGCGTCTCTAGCTTGGCTATGCGCAGCAGCGACTCGCGCACGAATCCCTCCTTGACGGCCAGCTGCTGCGAGTAGCGCAGCGGCAGGTCGGCGCCGGGCGGCAGACCGCGGTCCTCGCGTTCGGGAGAGGCGCGCAGCACCTCCACGACTACCCCCTGAAGGTGGTTTTTCTTGCGCTCCACCCGCGCCCTCACCACCTCCCCGGGCAGCCCCCCGCGCAGAAGCACCACTCCTTCGCTGCTGCGGGCCAACGCCATTCCTCCGGGTACCAATTTTACGATTTCGTATTCTGCTATCACCGCCTAACAGTCTATACGTTTGTATTAAAGGCCCGAATGCGTATAATCATACCTAGGACTAATGGAGGTTCGTATATGAAAAAGCTAATCTGGTTCGGCGTTTTGGTACTGGCTCTCGCTTCGCTGGCTTCGGCCCAGCAGTTCCGCACCTTCCCGCAGATCAAGAAGAGCGGCAAAATCTTGATTGGCACCGAGGGAGCTTTCCCGCCGTTCAACTTCTTTGACGACCAGAACCACCTCAAGGGTTTTGACATTGACATCGGTAACGCCATCGCCAAACAACTTAACCTGCAGCCAGAGTGGAAGGCGCATGCTTGGGACACCATGCTGATCGCCCTAAACCAGGGCCGCTTCGACTTCGTGATCGCTTCGCACACCATCACCGCTGAGCGCGCCAAGGCTGTGGACTTTTCCAAGCCCTACTACTGCACCGGTAACGTAATAGTCACCAAGCCCGGCGGTCCGCTTACTCCCGAGGCCTTGAAGGGCAAGGTAATCGGCGCGCAGCTTGGCACGACCTTCGAAGAGTTCGCCAAGCAGTTTGGCCCCAAGCAGCTGAAGACGTATCAGACCAACCCTGACGCCGTGCAAGACCTGATGATGGGCCGCATCGACGCTTGGATTACCGATCAGTTCACGGCTATCGAGGCGATCAAGACCCGCAACCTGAACCTGAAAGTATCGGGCCTCTTGAATAAAGAAGAGATCGGCATGGCGGTGGCCAAGGGCAACAGCCTCCTGCTGGCCGCCATCAACAAGGCGCTCGACGACATTCAGGCCAACGGTGTCTACGCCAAAATTTCCGACAAGTGGTTCGGCCAAGACATTCGTTGTAAGTAGCAGAGGCCCCGGTAGAGTTCGGGGGCTGGCGCCCCCGAACTCTTTTGGAGGTGTTAATGAGGCTGTGGCGGCTGTTGTTTTATTCTGTGCTTAGCATTATTGCCTTGGTGGCGGGGTACTACCTCTTCTTCTACGGCATAGAGTTCCTGCTTGACGAGTACCTGCTGTTTACGCACTTTACCGCGGAAAAGGTTCCCCATTTTGCCCATTCCTTGCGAATGGGAGCCGAGATAACTATCAAACTGACGGTTATTAGCTCGGTCACCGGGCTGATACTGGGGCTGGTGTCGGGTATAGCCCGGCTGTCGAAGAACCCTTTCGCCAGACTGCCGGCGCAGTTCTATATCTGGGTCATCCGCGGCACGCCGCTGCTGGTGCAAATTCTATTCGCCTATAACGCCTTGCCTTTCATGCTCGAGCCCGTTTGGAAATACCTGCGCCCCTTAGGTGTTCCTCCGGTGCAGGACATTTTGACGCCCTACTGGGCGGCTTTCATTGCGCTGAGCGTAAACGTCGGCGCATACAACGCCGAGGTCGTTCGCGCCGGTATTCAGGCAATCGCCAAGGGCCAGTGGGAGGCGGCGATGTCCTTGGGCATGAAGCCGTTCCAGGTGATGCGCCACATAATCGTGCCTCAGGCTATCAAAATAGTCGTTCCCCCGCTGGTCAACAACGTAATCGCATTGCTTAAGGACAGCTCGCTGGCTTCGGTAATTACCTTGTTAGAGCTCGTGCACCAGGGGCAGCGCATTATCTCGATTACCTTTAGACCTATTGAGATCTACGTGGCCGTAGCGGCGGTTTATCTGATACTCACCACGGTCCTTACCATCTTTACCGACTGGCTCGAGCGCACCATGAACCGGCGCGGGGCGGCGTCTGCTTGATTGGGGGGCTCATGGAAAAAATAATAAGAATGAGCAACGTCAATAAATGGTTCGGCTCCCTGCACGTGCTGAAGGACGTAGACCTAGAGGTGCAGAAGGGCGAGGTGGTGGTCATCATCGGCCCCTCCGGCTCCGGCAAGAGCACCCTCATCCGCACCATAAACGCCTTGGAGCCCATCCAGAAGGGCAGCATCGTCGTTGACGGTATCGAGCTGGGCAAGAACGCCC
>JALSMT010000101.1 GCA_026987375.1 Thermaceae bacterium
GGCGGTACTTCAGACGCAGCCAGGCGTAGTAGAGCCAGCCCGCCAGCGCGAGGATGGCGATGTAGACGAAAGCGGTGACCAGCACCCAGACGGTGAGCACCAGGCCCAGCAGCGCGGCCAGCACAAAGACCAGCCAAGCCAAGGGGCCTTGTAAGTTGAAACGACGCTGGTAGAGTCCGTTCACTCTCTCATTATCCGCGCGCGCGTGTGCAACGCGTGAAAGGCTAGAATGAGCGCATGAAGAATCTGGTCTTGCCGTTACTATTTGCGTTGCTGAGCCCGGTTTGGGCTTGGGGGCAGCTGCAAAGCAAGCGCGTGCGCGTTTTATTCCCGCGCCCCGACCTGCAGGGCTACGCTCGCGAGGTAGACAAGGCGGCGGAGGCGGCGCTCGACGTTTTGGACCCGCTCTTTGGCGAGCGCCGACAAAAGGTAGTCCTGCGACTCAACGACTCACAGGACAACTTCAACGCTTTTACCTCCACCATTCCCAGGCCGACGGTAGAACTGCTTTCGCCGTTTCCTAATAGCGCCGAGATTGACGTACGCAGCTCCAGCGTGACCTACCTGCTGCTGGTTCACGAGCTGACGCACGCGCGGCAGCTTACCTTTACCGAAAAGCCAGGTAAAAAGAAGCCTGCTCTTCGCTTGGGGCTGATTGGCGAAAACTCCTCCCACCTTCCGCCCGCCTGGTTTACCGAGGGAATAGCTACCTACATGGAGTCGCGCTTTACCTCCGGCGGCCGCTTGGACTGGGCGTACACCCAGGGCCTCATAAACGCCTTGGCGCTGCGCAAAACAGGCTTTCCCGACCTGGCCGATATGAGCTTGTATACTTTCAACTCCTGGCCGCGCTGGCGGACGCGCTATTTGCTGGGCGTCCGTTTCGTGTCGTACTTGATCGCGCGCCACGGCTGGAGCGCAATCCTCGACACCTTGCGGCAGTACAACGGCGGCGCGGTCTTACCGCCGTCGTTTGCGGAGGCTTGGCGCAGGGCCAACGGCGGCAGTCTCGTGGACGAGTGGAGGACGTGGAGCGGGCAAGAGCTGCGGCGGGCCGAAAGTTACAGAAGTTACTCACTCGACTACCTTTTGCGCGACGAGAACGGCTCCCGGCCGGCGGTGGACCCGAGCAACAAGCTGCTAGCGTACTTTTCCCGCGGCTGCTTGGGGGTGGAGCCGCTGGCGGGCGGCGGCTTTCGTTGCCTGGCTCGGGTCAGACCGCAGCGTCTTTGGTGGAGGGACGATTCCACCCTGCTGTACAGCCGTTTTATTCGCGAGGGCGACGGCGTCGGCAGCGATATATTCGCGCTGGACGTCGCTTCGGGCGTCGAAAAGCGCCTTAGCCATGGTCTGCACGCCCTTTTGGCGACGCCCGCGGCGGACGGCTGCGTACTTTTCGTGCGCGATCGCGCGGGCGAGGCTTCTTCTCTGATGAAGTTTTGTAACGGCGCCGTAACGCGGCTATGGCGCGCCGGCGGCGGCGAACACCTGTTGGGCTTGGCGGTTAGCCCCGCAGGAAAGGTGGCGTTGTCGCTGTGGCGTTCCGGAAGGGTGGACCTGGCCTTGCTCGAGGGGGGCGGTCTCAAGTTTCTGACCAAGGGCTGGCTGGACGTTGCCCGCCTTGTCGAGGGCGCGCTCCCTTGCAGCGGCGCTTCCCTAAAACTGGGCCCCTGTTCGCCGCGGAACGGCTACCAGCACCTAGACCCTACCTGGCTGAACGACGAAAAGCTCCTCTTCCGCGCCGATGAGCCCGGCACCTTCCAGTATTTTGTCTTGGACACCGCGAGCGGGAAGGTTTACTCAGCCAGCAACTCGTTCAGCGGCTTCGCGGGCGCGGCGACGCCCGCTGGTGGACACCTGATAGCGCCTGAGATAGGGCCCGCGGGCGTGCGTCTAGTAGACATGCCGCAGCCGTGGGAGGAACAGCCGGTGAGCCTGGTATTTCTCGATTCGCCGCGGTGGAAGGCCGCCGACACTGTTGCAAAGAGCGCACCGTACAACCCCTGGGAAAGCTTAAAGCCGTACGGCTGGATGCCGACAGCCGTCTACCCCTCACGCAGGGCGCCGTATCTAGGACTGGAAGCCAGCGTGTTCGGCCTCGACGACAGCGGCGAGTACGGTTATCGCGCCGTCTTGGGTTACGCGCCGGACCTGCGCGGGCCGGTGCTGGGCGGCTACGCATACCTGCTGGCTGGCTGGCGCGCCGGCGTGGACTTGCAGGGTAAGAGGGCGCCTTTGGGTTTTACCGTAAAAACGGGCCTGTGGCCTTCGGGGGTTGGCAGCATCGAGACGGGCGCTCTGGCGGGCTTGGTCAGCGGCGGCGCTTACGACCGCTGGCGCTGGCGCGCCAGCCTTGAGGCGGGGCCGGTCTGGGACGAGGCGGGCGGCCTGCAGCTGGAGGTCAACGGCTCCGCCCGCGGCGGGGTAGAAGCCCGCGACCAGTGGGGCTACCTGAAAAACGGTTTTTACCTGGAGGCGGCGGGGCGGTGGCGCAACGTCGGCCGTTTTGCCCAGGCGGGTGCGGGGTACGCGCTCGGGCTGCGCGACTGGCCGCTGTTTTTGCAGTTCAAGGTTGCCGGCGGCTGCTGTCTGCCCCTGAAAGCAGGCATGAGGCCGAACCCCCTCTCGGGCGTTTTACAGGCCAGGCTGCGCTATTCACTAGAGACAAAGTGGCGCAGCGAGGATGGCTGGCTGGCGCTCGAGCGCTTTACCATAGCCCCCGGCGCGCGCCTCTGGTACGACGGCGGCCCGGGGTACGGCGCCGAGCTGGGCCTGTACGCCGACACGGTTTTGTTCTACGCTTTGCCGCTGCCCGTGGGGCTGCG
>JALSMT010000102.1 GCA_026987375.1 Thermaceae bacterium
GGCGCTACGTCCCACTACCCATTTCCCACGCCCTACTCCCCAAGCTCAAGGCAGCACCTTGCCGGGGTTTAGCACCCCCTTGGGGTCCAGCGCCTGTTTGATGCGGCGCATCCAGGTCAGCGCCGGGCCGTGTTCTTGCTCCATGAACTTCATCTTGCGCAGGCCGATACCGTGTTCGCCGGTGGCGGTGCCGCCCAGCTCGAGCGCCCGCTGCACCAGCGTTTTGCTAAACTCCTCGGCGCGCGGGTACTCCTCGGGGCTGGCGGCGATGATGGTATGAAAGTTGCCGTCGCCGACGTGGCCCAAAATGTTGCCGGTGAGGTTCATCTCTTGCATCAGCTCCTGAGCGAACTTGACTAGCCCCGGCATCTTGGAGAGGGGAACGGCGGTGTCGGTCAGTAGGTACTCGCGGCCGGGGTACATGTGCACCAGCGCCCAGTACGCCTCGTGGCGCGCCTCCCACTGGGCGGTGCGCTCTTCGGCGGTCTTGGCGGCGTCCATGCCCACCGCGCCGGAGTCGCGCAGCAGCTCTTCGGCAAACTCCTTTTCGGCCTGGACGGCCTCGGGGGTGGAGGAGTGAAACTCGACCAGCAGCAGCGGTTTTTCGGGGTAGTTACGCCCCAGGTGGCGGTTGACGGCGGCCACCGCCTGCTCGTCCACCAGCTCCAGCCGCGCCACCGGCAGCCCCGCCGCCATGAGCGCGTAAGCGCCCTGGGCGGCGTCGGCGATGCTCTCGAAGTAGACCCGCACCGTGTGAACCTCGGCGGGTAGGGGGTGCAACTTTACCCAGAGTTTGGTGATAACCCCCAGCGTGCCTTCGGAGCCTATTAGCAGGTCTTTGATGTCGTAACCGCTGGAGGTCTTGCGCACCGGTCGGCCAAAGCGCACCACCTCGCCGTCCGCCATTACCGCCTCGAGCGCCAGCACGTTGGCGTGCATTCCACCGTAACGGACGGTGGTGGTCCCTGAGGCGTTGGTGGCGGCCATGCCGCCCAGGGTTGCGTCGGCGCCGGGGTCTACCGGAAAGAACAGGCCCTCACGGCGCAGCCTCTCGTTGAGCTGTTTGCGGGTAACGCCCGCCTCGACGGTGCTCAAAAAGTCCTCCGGGTGGACCTCCAGGATGTGGTTCATGCGCGTCAGGTCGAGGCTGATGGTAGGTTTTAGCGGTAGCAGCGACCCTTCCAGGCTGGTCCCCGCGCCAAAGGGAATCACCGCAGAGCCTTCTTCCGCCGCGAAGCGCAGCACCGCGGCGACGTCTGCGGGGCTCTCGGCGTAGGCCACCGCCAGCGGCGGCGACGTCTGCGGGTAGCCTTCGTCGCGGCCGTGCGTCTCCAGGTCGGAAGGGCTGACGGAAACCTTGTCTTTCCCCAGTAGTTCTATTAGTCGCTTCACCATATGTCCCTCAGCATACGCCTAAACTAAGGGTGTGGAAAAGCGGGTCTGGGTGGGTTGCTCTGGGTATTATTACCGGGAATGGCGCGGGCGCTTTTACCCGCCTGGGCTGCGCCCCGCAGACTGGCTGGCCTATTATGCCGAGCGGTTTGACACCGTGGAAATAAACAGCACCTTTTACCGCCCCCCCAGCCGCCGCGGACTGTTGCGCTGGAAGGCGCAGGTTCCGGAGCGTTTCCGTTTTTCGCTGAAGGCACCGCGCAGCATTAGTCACCACCACAAGTTTTCCAAAGCGGAAAAGCTGCGCGCTTTTTACGACGTCGTTGGCGTGCTGGCGGAGAGGCTGGCGGTAATACTTTTCCAGTTGCCGCCGCTGGCGTACGACCCGGCCTTGCTCGAGCGAATACTAGCTCTTCTCGACCCGACTTTCAAAAACGCCTTGGAATTTCGGCACGCCAGCTGGTGGCGAGAGAGCGTTTTTTTCGAACTCAGCAAGGCAGGGGTGGCTTTTGTCGGCGTCAGCGCCCCTGGTCTGCCCGGCGGGCTGCCGCGTACGGCGTCGTTCGCCTACCTGCGTTTACACGGCCAGGAGCGCTGGTACGACTACGACTATAGCAAAGCAGAGCTGCATCGTTGGCTGAGAGCGTTACGCTTCGCGGAGGCTAGCGAGGCTTATGTTTACTTCAACAATGACCGCGGAGCGGCGGCGCCGAGAAACGCCCGGCTCTTCAAAAGCATGCTGGAGGCGGCATGAGTAACTTTGTTCAGGAGCATTCGGCGGGAGGAGTACTACTGCAAGGCGGCAAAGTCTTGCTGGTACGGGCTCCCAATCTGCACGGAGAGCTGGTCTGGACGTTCCCCAAGGGTTTGATAGAGCAGGGGGAGAAGGCGGCTCACGCCGCGCTGCGCGAGGTAAGGGAAGAGACCGGGTACGAGGCGTCGATCGTCAAGAAGCTCGAGCCTTCGGTCTACTGGTACTACCGCGACGGCAAGCGCGTTAGGAAAAGGGTCGAATGGTTTCTGATGAAACCGATACGCCAGGTCGGGGAGCACGATTGGGAGGTAGCAGGCTTGGCGTGGTTGCCGCTCAAAGAGGCCAAGAAGGTCCTCAAGTACCGGAGTGACAGAATTTTACTCGAGCAGGTAGCGGAGGCTTTAAATGAAAATACCCCGACGCGTAACCGAAAAGCTAGGCCTTAAAGAACTCATAGCCATGGGCGTCGGCGGGATGATCGGCGGGGGCATCTTCTCGGTGTTGGGCATCGCAGTGGGTTTGGCCGGCAACGCCGCACCGCTCTCTTTCGTGATAGACATGCTGATAGCGCTGGCCGTCGGCTATCACTACGTACGCCTGGCCCTCGCTTTCCGCGACGATGGCGCCAGCTATACCTATCTGCTGCGCGGCTGGCCCCAGCGGACGTGGATAGCGGGCATAGAAGGTTGGACGATAATTACGGGCTACATAGGCACCCTGGCTCTATACGCTTTTACTTTTGGCGCCTATGGCGCCGATCTGCTCGGTAGCCCCGCTAATGAGGCGGTGCGTATCTGGCTCTCACTGGGGGTGTTGTCGTTCTTCATGCTGGTAAACCTGGAAGGGGTGCGCAGCGCCGGGGTAACCGAAGACATTATCGTCTACACGAAGATAATCATCCTAGGTTTATTTGCGGCGATCGGCTTGACAAGGGTAGAGCCGGGTCGCTTTACCCCCTTTTTCGACCACGGCGTAGGAGGTCTGCTACTCGGGGCTGCGGTGATCTTCGTGGCTTACGAAGGGTTTGAACTGATAACGAACGCCGTCGTGGAAACCGAAGACCCCGATCGCAACATCCCCAGAGGCATCTACGGTTCCATCCTCATTACCGGCCTTATCTATTTGCTATTGGCGCTAGTAGCCGTGGGCACCATGAGCCTTTCCCAGATCGTTTCGGCAAAGGAGTACGCGCTGGCCGAGGTGGCGCGCCCTTTATTGGGTAACGCCGGGCGCGTGCTGATTGGCCTAGCGGCGTTGATGGCCACCAGCTCCGCCATAAACTCGACTCTCTTTGGGGCCAGCCGCATGATGGCCGAGATGGCGACGAAAGGCATGATGCCCGCCCAATTCAACCTGCGCGACCGCAAGGGTGTCCCCTGGCTTGCTATCGTGGTGATGACCGCGCTGGCCGCCAGCTTTACCATGCTGAGTTCTCTCGGCGTAATAGCTGAGTTTTCCAGCATGACCTTCTTGCTGGTTTCCATCGGAGTTTCAATGGCAAACATCAAACTGCGCGCTCAAACGGGAGCCAGCCTTACCGTGGCGGCCTTAGGCTTATCGCTTATGCTGGCGACGGTATTGGCTATCGCCGCCTATTTGGCGTCGCATAACCCCGGCGAGCTGCTGATCATCATGGCCTTCTACCTGCTCATAGCCGCACTGGCTGCGGCCTATAATTGGCGCTACGCCATGGGGGACAACTGAGGTAGTTCTTGCTGGCTGCTTAGCACTCCCGCAAAGAGGTCGCCGAGCGCAACGAAACGCTCAGGCGCGCTGGCCAGTGTGAAATCGTGCGGCAGAAAGCCGCCGCTTTTCACCTCGGACCAACGCAGGGGCGTGCTCACCGGCGCGCCTGGTTTGGCGCGCAGGGTATAGGGAGCGGCGGTGTTGCGCCCGTAGCCGTTTTGAGCGTAATCAATGAACACCCCCCAGCCTTCGTGCGTGGCGCCGTGGGGCAGGCGCAGCAACTCGGCGTGGTTGCGCACCAGCCCTTCACTAAAAGATCTGACCCAGGCGCGCGCCTGGGCGTGGTTGTAGCGCCCGCGCGCCAGCGGCACGAAAACGTGCAGCCCCCGCCCGCCGCTGGTCTTGGGCCAGCCTTTCAGCCCCAGTTCTGTCAGCCCGTCCGCTACGAATAGCGCGGCCTGCAACACCTCTGCAAAAGTGGCCCGCGCGCCCGGATCCAGATCAAGTACCAGCCAGTCTGGGTGAGCGAGGTCGCCGCTTCTGCTGGACCAGACGTGGAACTCAATCGCCGCTTGGTTGGCCAGCCAGAGCAGCTGCGCGGCGTCGTTCGCTTGTATGAGCGGTACCTGCCCGCTGCGGCTCTTGGGGTTGTAGAGCGCGCGCGGCATCCACTCCGGAGCATAGTCGGGCAGCTTGCGCCGGTAGTAGCAGCCGGCGGCGATACCGTCCGGGCATACCTTGAGCGTCAAGGGGCGGCTGCGCAGGTAGGGTAAAATTAGCGGGGCTACCGTGCGGTAATAGCGCAGCATGTCCCCCTTGCTTCGACCTGTATCGGGCCAAAAGACCTTAGCCAGGTGCTTCAGCTCAATCTGCCGACCCTGCAAACTAATAGACTCGCTGGACGCGGGGTCATTATTGTTACTTGGAGCAGGCATAGTTACACTTTATGTTCGCTAGGCCGGTCGCGCCAGGCGCTACGGAGGTGAGTTACCTGTCAAAATATAGCCGTGATGAAGCGCGCTTTGTATACAGAGCAATATAGCCATTTCCACGGCCGCTTTATCCATCAGCAGCTGCTTTACAAAGCATTTCACGGCTTGCTTTGCTTTTAGTAAGGTAAGTATATGGACATATTGTTTATTTTAGCGCTGTTGGCCACCGTGCTAGGTATAGCCATGCTGGCGCAGCCGGGCAAACGCAGCGCCGGCGCCTCGCTTCTGCTTGTGGGGTTATTTTTAGGCGTAGTATCGCGCAGTTTCACGGTAATTCCCGCTGGCCACGTCGGCGTCGTCTTCAATACTTTCAGCGGTGTACAGCCCGACGCCCTGGACGAAGGCCTGCACTTCGTTATCCCTTTAGTGCAAGAAGTAGTCTTATATGACGCGCGCTTGCAAGAGGTAACCCTTTCCAAATCCAACGCCCAGCGCGGCGGCGGCCACGGACCAATTCAGGCGCGCAGCAAGGAGGGCTTGGACATCGGAGTGGACGTGACGGTGCAGTACCGCATCGAGAAGGCAAAAGCGCCGTTCTTACACAAAGAAGTCGGACCGGCCTATCGCGAGACTATGATAATTCCGCAGATACGTAGTAAGGTGCGCGATGCGGTGGGACAGTTCAACGCCGCCGAGCTGATAAGCACGCGGCGCGGCGACCTGGAGCGCTCGGTCACCAGCGGATTGAAAGAGGCCTTGGCGGAAAAGCGAATTATACTCGAATCGGTGTTGCTACGCGAGATTCGCATACCCGACACCGTAGCCAAGGTAATCGAAGAAAAGCAGACGGCCGAACAGCAGGTGCAGATCGAAGAAAACCGTCGCCGCCAAGCGCAGATAGCCGCGCAAAAGCGCGTCATCGAGGCGCAGGCGGAGCGCGATGCGGCTATTCTTACCGCCGAAGGGCAGGCCAAGGCGCTGGAGCTACGTGGTGAGGCGCTCAAGCGCTATCCGCAAGTCATCCAGCTAACAGTAGCCGAAAAGCTCTCGCCCAATATCAAGAC
>JALSMT010000103.1 GCA_026987375.1 Thermaceae bacterium
TTTAATACAAATTTAAATTGTGAATATAGCAACTCATCACCTGTTAATAAATCAAATAATTATAAAAGCTATGAATGTTATTTAGATTTAAGGTATTTATGGTGAAAAAATTATTTTTAATATTTGCTAATATTCTAATTATTTTAGTTTTAAGTTTTATTTTGTATTTAGCCTATAAATATTTTAATAAAATTGAAAATTATTTTATAAAAACTGGTGTTATTATAGTTTTTATATTTACTTTAATAGTTATTTTTAGATATTTACTTTTATTATATTTTTCAATATTAAAAATAATACTTAAAAATTCTGAATTAATAAATAATGAAAATAAACATTTGAATTTTAAAGTAAGTATTATTGTCCCTGCATATAATGAAGAATTAGTAATTGAAAAATCTATAAAATCTTTAATCAATCAAACATATAAAAATTTAGAAATAATTATAGTTGATGATGGTTCTACTGATTCAACATACATTAAAGCAAAAAAATATGAATTTAATAGTAATAATAAATCATTAAAAGTACTAAGAAAAACTAATTCTGGAAAAGCTAACGCAATAAATTATGGAATAAAAAATTCAAGTGGTACACTTATTATGGTAGTAGATGCTGATTCTAAGTTAGACAAACATGCAGTAGAATTATTAGTTCCATATTTTACAGATGAAAATATTGCAGCTGTTGCAGGCTCTGTATATGTAAGTAATAAAAAAAATTTAATAACAAAACTTCAGGCTTTAGAATATATTGAAGGCTTAAATATGGTTAGAAACGGCCAAGCTTTTTTAAAGCTTGTTAATATAATACCAGGGCCTATTGGAATATTCAGAAAAAAAGCATTATACGATGTAGGGCTTTATGATGATGATACTTTTGCTGAAGATTGTGATGTAACATTAAAACTAATAGCAAAAGGATATAAAATAGATTTTGAATCAAATGCAATAGCATATACAGAAGCTCCAGAAAACTTGCTTGATTTAATAAAACAAAGATATAGATGGACAAGAGGGATATTACAAGCTATAAAAAAACATAAATATTTATTATGGCATATAAGAAAAAATCCTTCTGCAAGTTTAACTCTTTGGTATATGTTATTTGAATCAGTGTTTTGGCCATTTATGGATATATGGACTAATATTTTTATATTATATTTATCTTTTACAACAGGTGCAACTATTTTAATATTTTTTTGGTGGAGTATGTTTACAATCCTTGATGTTGCAGGAGCTTTATATTGTATACTCCTTACTAATGAATCATTAACTTTAATATTTTATGCTATTTTTTATAGGTTATTTTTTATAACAACAATCAATATAACTAAAATTTTATCAACGTTTGAAGAATGGTTTGGTATTAAAATGAACTGGGGTAAACTTCAAAGAAAAGGATCATTATGAGTATATTAGCTTTTTTATCAATTATTATTTTAGTAATTACTTTTATTACATTAATTTTCGGTATACTTGCTTACTTTTTATATAAAACAAGAGAAAAAAAATTGAAACATAACAATAATTATGAAGAAATATTAAAGGAAAAAAATAATGACTATATATATTTCGAAGAGTAAAGACATACCTTTTTTAAAAGTTATCATAATTACATTATTTTTAATGTTATTATCAAGCTATATTCTATATCAATTATTGCCTAAAAATTTTCCAAATTTTAATTTTTTTGCTCAAATAAATAATAAAAATATCTATATTTTAAAATCAAAAGACACTATAAACTTTTTAATAAATTCTGATTTAGATGATACACTTTATATAAATAAAATACAAAAATTAAAAACCAAACTTATTAAAAATGGATTTAATCCGCAAATAATAACTGAAAATCAAATAAATTCACTACCAAAAAATAGTATATTATTTGCTTTAGATACATACAATTTAAATAATAAAGATTTAAATAATATAATTTCATTTGTAAAAAACGGAGGCACTCTAATATTTAATTACCATTTTGCTTATTTTATTAATAATAAATTTGAT
>JALSMT010000104.1 GCA_026987375.1 Thermaceae bacterium
AGCAGCCCCACGACGTTGCGCCCCAGGCGCGTCCAGTGGCTGCTCTTGGCCTTGGAGCCGACCACTATTACGTCGGCGGCGAACTCGCGTGAAAGGTCGAGCAGGCCGTCTATCTCCTCGCCGCGCGCTACGGTTAGCTCACCTTCGTAGCTCAAGGCCTTGCGCAGGGCTTTTTCCGCGCGGCTGTCTAGGTCGGCTTCGTGCAGGCTTTCGGGGGGCAGGTACTGCGGTACGCAGCAGCTGCGCGGTCCTACGCTTATCAGGTGGAAGGCCCGCAGCTTGGCGTTGGCGGCCCGGGCTATCCGCGTGCCGACTTTTAGGGCGGCCAGCGCGGCGCTGGAATCGTCTACCGCCACCGCTACCCTGCTTATCTTTTCCAAAGGCTTATCGGGGCTGACAGAAAGCACGGGCCTTTCGCCGCGATGCATGACGTAGCGAGAAACGCCGCCGCGGGCCACCCGCTCCAAAGGGGTGCTGCCCTCAGCCGCCAAGACCAGCAGAGAGCTGTCTTTGGCCGCGGCGGCCACCGCCTGTACCGGGTTGCCGTGGGGTAGCAGGTACTCGTCGGCGGCGGGGGCCAGCAGGCGCAGTTTCGCCTCCGCCAGCCGCGCCAGCTCTTTACTGGCTTCGTCGAAGAGGTTTTGCAGGTCCTCTTCCCATACCTCCTTGAAGCGTCGCGGGGCGGAGCGCAGATAATTGTCCGCTATAACGTGCATAACCCGTAAGGGCTCGTTCAAAGCCCGCGCCATGACCTCTGAGCTTTGCAGCACCGCCGAAGTCGCCGAACCAAGATCTACGGCTGCTAGTACGCCGCTCATAGCGCCTCCTTTCCTTCTCTAAGCTCAGGTTAGCGCAAGAGGCCTGGGACCGGCGTCCTGAAACGTATAATGCCGGGGTGCAGTTGGTTCTCGGTGGACGGCAATTGGACCTGCGGCGCGGGCTGCTGATGGGGATTTTGAACGCCACCCCCGACTCCTTTTCGGACGGGGGCGACTACTTGCAGACCGAAAAGGCGTTGGCGCGCGCTAGGGAGATGGCGGCTGAGGGCGCGGACATCATCGACGTGGGCGCGGAGTCTACCAGGCCGGGGGCGCGGGCGGTGAGCATAGAGGAGGAAAAGAAGCGTCTCCTACCCGTACTGCGGGGGCTCGAGCCCCTGGGGCTGCCCGTTAGCGTCGACACCCGCAAGCCCGAGGTGGCGGAGGCGGCTCTGCAGGCCGGAGCGCGGTTGCTCAACGACGTCTCAGGGCTGCGCGATGAGCGCATGATAACGCTGGCGGCGCGCTACCGGGTTCCCGTGGTGGTGGTCCACAGTCCGCTGGACGATCCCGCTGAGATGATGCGCCACGCCCGCTATGGGGACGTAGTTTCCGAGGTGAAGGAGTTCTTGCTGACCCAGGCGCAGCGGGCTCTTTCCGCCGGTGTGCCCGCGGTTATTCTCGACCCTGGTTTTGGTTTTGGTAAGAAGCTCGAGCACAACCTGGAGTTGCTGCGGCGACTGCCCGAGCTGGCGGCGCTGGGTTACCCTCTGCTGGTGGGCCTGAGCCGCAAGCGCAGCATCGGCGAATTGACCGGTGTCCAGCGGCCCGCTGAGCGCGTTTGCGGCAGCGTAGCCGCTCACCTGCAGGCGCTGGGGCGGGGCGCCAATATTTTGCGCGTACACGACGTGGCCGCTCACCGCGAGGCGCTGGCGGTGTGGCGGGCGGTGGAGGAGTAAATGGGACTGATAGTGCTGCAGGGGTTGGAGTTTTACGGACGCCACGGCGTCAAGCCCGAAGAGGGGGCGCTGGGGGCGCGCTTCTTGGTGGACGTAGAGTTACAGGTTGATTTTGAAGGTCAGGGAGACCGCCTGGCGGCCACCGTGGACTACGCTGAGGTGCACAAGCTGGTGTCGCGAATCGTCACGGGCGAGCGCTTTTATCTGATAGAGGCCCTGGCCGACAAGCTGGCCGAGCAAATACTGGCGGAATTTTCCAAGGTGAGGGCCCTGACGGTGCGGGTACACAAGCCGCACGCCCCCCTCGCCGGGGTATTTCGCGACGTTTACGCCGAGGTCAGCATAGAACGCTGATGCATTTGTCCTTTTGTAATAAAATATGAGCGGTATATACTAAAGGTTGGAGGTGTCGAGATGACCGATACCAAAACCCAGCCTTATACCGTAGACAGTTTTAAGGGAGAACCGCTCGAGGGCGTCGTAGCGAAACTGCAAACGTCGCTTGAGAGCGGACTCAGCAGCGCCGAGGCCGCCGCGCGCTTACGCCGCTACGGGGCCAACGAGGTCCCTGAGAAAGAAGAAAGCGTTTGGGTGCGCCTTCTCAAGCGCTTCTGGGGTCCCATCCCCTGGATGATCGAGGCGGCGGCGCTGCTCTCGGCGCTGGTGCAGCGCTGGGAGGATTTCGCCATCATCACCCTCCTACTATTTGTCAACGCCGGGGTTGACTTTTGGCAGGAGTCAAAGGCGATCTCTGCCCTCAAGGTCTTGCAGCAGAAACTGGCCCGTAAGGCCAGGGTCTTGCGCGACGGCGAGTGGAAGCAGCTGGACGTACGCGAGCTCGTGCCCGGCGACGTGGTGCAGCTGCGCATGGGGGACATGGTGCCGGCCGACTGCGTAATGGCCGATGGCCAGTATTTGCTAGTAGACCAGTCGGCCCTTACCGGAGAGTCCTTGCCGGCCAACAAGCGCCCCGGCGAGCCGCTTTTTGCCGGCAGCATCATCAAGCAAGGCGAAGCTCGCGCGCTGGTGGTCGCGACCGGCGTCAATACCTATTTCGGCCGCACCGTAGCCTTGGTGGCCAAGGCGGAGAGCGAAGAGCGCAGCCACTTTCAAAAAGCCGTCATCCAGATTGGCGACGCGCTCATAGTCATGACGCTCTCGCTGGTGGTAATCATCTTGATAGTCGGACTTTTCCGACACGAGAACTGGATAGAGCTGCTGCGTTTTTCGCTGGTGTTAACGGTGGCCTCGATACCGGTGGCCTTGCCGGCGGTTTTGACGGTGACCATGGCCATAGGCGCTTTGGACCTAGCCAAGCGGCAGACCATAGTACGCAAGCTGGCGGCCATCGAGGAGCTGGCGGGGGTAGACGTTCTGGCCGCCGACAAGACCGGTACGCTAACGCTCAACCAGATGACCATCGAGCAGATCAGACCGCAACCGCCCTATAGCGCTTCCGACGTGGTTTTTTACGCTTTGCTGGCTTCCCGCGAAGAAAACCACGACCCCATCGAAGAACCCATCTTCGCCGAAGCCAAAAAACTCAGCCTGAGCGACAGGTTAGCGGCCTGCCAGGTGCAGGACTTCGTGCCGTTCGACCCGGTTCGTAAGCGCACCGAAGCCACGGTTTTGTGCGACGGCAAGCAGATATGGGTCAGCAAGGGCGCCCCGCAGGTGATAATTGACCTTTGCGACTCCGCCGAGGACCTGCAAAAGGTAAACGAAGACCTGGAGCGGCTGGCCGAAAACGGTTTCCGGGTGCTGGCGGTGGCGATGCGCGAGGGCAAAGGGCCCGTCCGCTTCGTCGGTCTCATCCCTCTTTACGACCCGCCCCGCCCCGACTCCAAGCAGGTCATAGCCGAGGCGCGACGTCTTGGTCTCGACGTCAAGATGATCACCGGCGATCACGTCGCCATCGCCCGCTATATCGCGCGGGTGCTGGGTATAGGCAACGAGATACTCGACGTGCGGGAGCTACGCGAGGCCGGCATGAAAGAGTGGCGGGTGCTGGCGGAGGTGCTCACCCGCAACCTTTTCGAGGCCTTCAAGCCGGACGCCGCCGAAGCAGAAAAGAAGCGTTTCGTGCGGCGGGTGGTGGAGGAATTGTCGCAGATCTTCGAAAAAGAGAACCTTGGCACGGTGCACCGCCATGAGTCGGAGATAATCGAGCTGGTCGAGCGGGCCGACGGCTTTGCCCAGGTTTTCCCCGAGGACAAGTACTTTATAGTCGACAAGCTGCAAAAGGCCGGGCATTACGTGGCCATGACCGGCGACGGCGTGAACGACGCCCCCGCGCTCAAGAAAGCCGACTGCGGCGTCGCCGTGGCTAGCGCCAGCGACGCCGCCAGGGCCGCGGCCGACCTGGTGCTGCTGGCTCCGGGCTTGGGCGTCATCGTCAAGGCGGTGGAGCTGGCGCGGCAGATATTCGAGCGCATGAAGAGTTACGCCATCTACCGCATAGCCGAGACGGTGCGTGTCGTGCTGCTTATGTGGGCCACGATCACCTTCTTCAACTTCTACCCAGTTACCGCGCTAATGATCATCATCCTGGCGCTGCTCAACGACCTGCCCATATTGACGATCGCCTACGACAACGCCAAGGTTTCAAAGAACCCGGTGCGCTGGAACATGCACGAGGTGCTTACCGTTTCCGGCTGGCTGGGAGCCGCAGGGCTGCTCTCCTCGTTCCTGCTCTTCTACCTGACAGTGGTGGTTTGGCAGCTGCCGCACGACCTGATCCAAACGATCTTCTTCGTCAAGCTGATCGTCGCCGGTCACGGCACCCTCTACAACACCCGCACCTACGACCGCTGGTTCTGGACGAAGCCCTACCCCTCGGCCATCCTCTTCTGGGCGACGATGTCTACGGCGGTGCTGGGTACCCTGATCGGCGTCTACGGCTGGTTCTTCGGCCACGTCATGACCCCGATGGGCTGGAGCTGGGCGGCCTTCCTCTGGGTCTACGCCTTCGTCTGGTTCCTCTTCAACGACGTGGTCAAGGTCTCTGTATACCGCTATCTGGAGCGCCGCGGCATAGTCATGCCCAGCTGATCCTTTGCCTGGCTGGCGGCGCTCTGCCTTACGTTACGGCAGAGCGCCGCTCTGCGTTAGTCTTGAGGGGATGAACGATACGCCGGTGTTGATCGCGCTAGGCTCCAACCTGGGCGAACGAGCGGGTTTTCTGTTGCAGGCGGTCTCTCAGCTTTCCCGGTTGCAAGGACTACGTCCAGAGCTGCTTTCCTCGCTATACGAAACCGAGCCCGTAGGCCCGGCGGGCCAGGGACCTTATTTGAACGCTGTTTTGCTGGCGCAAACCAGCCTTCCGGCGAGAGAGCTTTTACGAGAAATGCTGCAGATCGAGAGCCGCCTGGGCCGCGTGCGCGGAGAACGCTGGGGTCCGCGGACCATAGACCTCGACCTGCTCGACTACGCCGGCCAGGTGATAGACGAGCCGGGGTTGAGGTTGCCGCACCCGCGCCTGCACCAGCGCCCCTTCGTACTGGCGCCGCTGGCGGAGGCGGCTCCGGGCTGGCGCCACCCCCTCCTCCACAAAACGGCGCGCGAGCTGCTGCAAGGGCTGGACGCGTCAGGCGTAAGGCGCTGGCGGGTGGGTTACTGACTGCGTTCTTCCGGCGCCAGGCCGGCTCTATGGCGGGCCAGCGCCGCCAGCAGGTAAAGGCTGCCGGCGGCCACCGTCAAACCCCCATCGGCTCGTTCCGTTTGCGCCGTCGCCAACGCCTTGGCCGGGTCGCTTTCCAAGGCGGCCCCCGAGAAATAGCGGCGCAACTCCGCCGGCGGGCGGCTGCGCCTGCCGGGAAAACCGGTCAAGATGACGCGCTCGAACAGGGGCGTCAGCCTGGCGACCATGGCGGCTACGTCTTTGTCTTTGCTAACGGCGAAGACCAAGGTTTTGCGGCTCGTGGGGAAGTAGTCGCGTAGCGCTTGGGCCAGCACCGCCGCGCCGGCCGGGTTGTGGGCGCCGTCGCAGAGCAGCCGCTCGCTCGGGTAGTAACTGAGCCGCCCCGGATGGGTCAGCCTCGCTAGCGCGTTGGAAACGGCTTTTTCTCCCGCTCCCAGACGCCGGGCTGCCAGAACCGCCAGGCCCAGGTTTTTGGCTTGGTGACGCCCCATAAGCGAGCCGTGGTAGCGGCGCCGCTCCAGGGAAAAGTCTACTCCGTATCCGGATACTTGCACTTGGCTGGGAACGGCAAAACTTATCACTGCACCCTTACTGCGGGCAATTTCCGCCAAGAAACTTGCCGCTTGACCGTTGGCCGAACTAAGAACCAGCCGACCCGGCCTGATAATCCCAGCCTTTTCGCGAGCGATATCTTTCAGGGTCGCGCCCAGCCAGTCGGTGTGTTCCAGGCTGATATTGGTGATAATGGAAAGTTCGGGTTCGGTAACGTTGACGGCGTCAAAGCGCCCCCCCAGACCCACCTCTAATACCGCCAGCTCCACTCCCGCTTTGGCGAAGCAGGCGAGGGCCAGCACGGTCGCCGCTTCGAAGTAGGTCGCCTTAAAGCGGGTCAGCAAAGGCCAGATATCGGTGAGGGCGCTTTCTATCTCAGACTCGTCCGCCTCTTTGCCGTCCAGGACTATTCGCTCGCTAAAACGCAGCAGGTGGGGGCTGGTATACAGACCAACTTTTTTGCCGTCGGCCCGCATTATTTCCGCGAGCGCGCGGGCGGTAGAACCCTTGCCGTTGCTGCCGCCGATAAGAACTACCCGAAAGGCCCGCTCGGGGTTACCCAAACGGGCCAGGATTTTACGAACGCGCTCGAGCCCGGGTTTGACGCCTCGCCGCCTCAGGCGCTCGAGCTCGTGCAGAATCAAGACTGAAGTTTGTCGCGGCAGTCGGCGCAGAGCCCGCGGAACTCTATGTCGGCGCTTTGAAAGACCATCTCGGGGTAGGCCCGACGCGCTTTCTCTAGGACCTCGGCGGCGGATACGTCCAGGTCGATGATGGCGCCGCAGCGCTCGCAGATGAAGTGCTGGTGCGGCGCAGGGTTGGCGTCGTAGCGGGTCGCCTCTCCGGGGCGGGCCAGCTGCATTATCCTGCCCTCGTCAACCAGGACCTCGAGGGTGCGGTAAACGGTGCCGAGGCTGATATTGGGGACCACCTTACGCACTTCCTGGTATATCCAGGCGGCGTCGGGATGGTTGCGCGCCTCCTGCAAGACGTCCATGACTGCTTTGCGTTGTCTGGTAAGGCGCTTCATGGCCATAACGACCTCAGTATACAGAAAACAAGTGAAGGGGAGGTGGTACTAATGTCCGTTACTGTTCCAGGCTGTCCAGTATCTCGCGCCCGCCCGCGGCCACTACGTCTTTAGCCAGTTCCAGGCCCATCTCCCAGGCTTCGCTGGGGCTGCCCTCGACCTCGCCGCGGATGATTGTCTTGCCGTCCGCGGAGTAGAGGGCCGCGTCGAGGATTAACAGGTCGTCCTGCAAGTGCGCCAGCGCTCCCACCGGCGCCAGGCAGCCCGCGCCCAGGCCGTGCAGGAAGCCGCGTTCCGCCAGCACCCGCGCCCTGGTGGAGGCGTCGTTGAGGCTGTAGGCCAGCTCGTCGGCGATGTCGTCTCCCTCGCGCACCTCGAGCGCCAGCGCCCCCTGGCCGGGCGAGGGCAGCAGGATCTCGCTGTCCACGAACTCGCTGATGCGGTTGCGCATGTCCAGCCGCAGCAGCCCCGCCGCCGCCAAGATTATGCCGTCCAGGTCTTCGCTGACCAGTTTTTTAAGCCTGGTGTCGATATTTCCCCTGAGAGGAACTACTTCCAAGTCCTCCCGCCACGCCAGTAACTGCGCTTTGCGACGGGTGGAGCTGGTGCCCACCCTGGCCCCCCGGGGCAAGTCGTTCATCTTGAGAACGCCGTTACGCCCCACGAAGGCGTCTCGCGGGTCTACCCGCCGCGGTACGCCCGCTATCATCAGCCCCTCGGGCTGCGTTGTCGGCAGGTCTTTTAGAGAGTGTACGGCAATGTCAATCTCGCCGCTGCGTAGGGCGTCTTCCAGCTCGCCCACGAAGATGTTCTGTTCGCGCGGGTCGGCGCCGCGGTCGCCTCTGGTGGTGATCGTTTTTATCTTGAGTTCGGCTTCGGGCCAGTTTTCCTTCAGCCGCGCGACGGCCCAACGAGTCTGCGTTAGAGCCAGCAAACTGCCGCGAGTGCCTATGACGATAACGCGCATATGCTACCTATACTAAAGGGCGCCAGCCCCGTGCGCAAAGGCTATCGCGACCACCCCACGAGCCAAACGAGCGCCTCGGGGGTTTCGATGACGTATAGCAGGGCTCGCTTACCGCCAGCCGCGCCGAAGGTGTAGCTGGTGTGTTTTTCCCTCCCCAGGACATAATTGCGACGTCCTTCCAGCAGGTAGCCCGCCGCGGCAAAGCCCGCTTGCACCTGGCTCACGAAGGCGCCCTGCAGGCGACGCGCCACGCCTTTGGCTAGATAGACTTCCCAGCGGCCATAGGCCTCGCCGCCGCGTACTTTGGCTATCCAG
Source organism: Thermaceae bacterium (assembly GCA_026987375.1). Lineage (GTDB taxonomy): Bacteria > Deinococcota > Deinococci > Deinococcales > Marinithermaceae > Oceanithermus. Next base: position 8,222 of record JALSMT010000104.1, read on the forward strand.
GGTTTCACTCCTTGCCCCATGGCGCGGAAGGAGCCGTGGGGCAGGCGCACTTGGCTGTCCATCTTGAGGGCGGTGGCGCTGGCCAGTTCTACGCCTACCAGCGTTTGTGCTACGACTGCGCCCGTCAGCGCGCTGCTGAAGAGCAGCGCAATTATCAGAAAGCGTTTCATTGCCTGTATTCTACTCGTTAGTCGCTTTATCCAACCCTAGTTTCCTAGCCAGCGGCTTCAGCAGGTTTATTGTCTGTGCGTCCAGCCGCGCCACCTCGGGCCAGGGGCGGGCGCCTTCCTCGGGCAGCTTGCGGGTGCCGTCGAGCACCAGCGTGCGCCCGGCCTCGATCCAGGCGTCGCGGGCCGGGTCTAGGTTGGCGAGCACCCACCACATCAGCGCGTCGGGGTCGGCCGGATCGATCTCGGCGTCGGCCACCAGCACCAGCCGCGCCGCGGC
>JALSMT010000105.1 GCA_026987375.1 Thermaceae bacterium
GCCTTGGCCGTCTCCTTGAGTTCGACGGCCGTCAGGTCCTGCAGCCCGCCCGCCGGGACCTTTTTCAATTGCTCGGCCAGTTGCTGAGCTTGTTCAGCGCCGTCTGTCTTCCGGCCAGGAGCTTGACCAACTCCTCCTTGGTCCGCAGCGGGCCGGTCTTGTGTTCATTCAGCTTTGTCTTTAGCGCGACCCCCGGTGAAATTTGCATGGACCAACCCCGGCTCGGCCTGGTCGAGCGGCGGGTTTGCCCCGGCAACCCGCGCCCCCAGGCCCAGCATGGTGAAGACGCTGGCGCCGATCACCGTGCCTGCGGCCAGCGGTACCCACGACCCCGTGCAAGCACCGCCCAATGGGCTCATGAGCGTATTCTGGGCTGACGGCTGAAAAAGACTAAAAATAACCCGCCCCTGAGGGCGGGCCGGCGATCTGGTGGAGGCGGCGGGACTCGAACCCGCGTCCGAGAGCCTATCCAGTGGGCGTCTACGAGCGTAGTCCGCGTTTTAGATTCTCGGCTCCGCCTTGGCCCGCGGACGGGCGGGCGGGGCCCAGCTCCGTTAAGTTTCGCCTCGGGTTACGGAGCCTCGCCCTCGGCTAGCCGGCTTTAGTGACGTCCGCTGCCCGAGCCGCCGGCCGGGCTTGACAGGGACGTGGCGGGGTTAAGCCGCCAAAGCGTAGTTAGTGTTGCCAGTTATTGGCGATGCCGGTGTTTTACGAGGCCTCCGGCACCTCGGCTCGCAGCCTCACCTTCAAGGGCCCCCGTCGAAGCCAGGATCGCCCCCTTGATAAGACAAGACAACATCCTACGCAAAGTATATTTTAGCAAATATTGGCATTTCACTCAAGGCGAGTCGCGTCAAGACGTCTGCGGCCTAAGCCTGCCGGTACTCAACGTGCGCCCGACAGAGGCGAGGGCGGATACGCGCCTCCTTTGCCCCCTTCCCGAGAAAGCCGAACGACAAACGCCGTTTAGCAAAACCCGCTCCGCCTCACGGTGCAGGCTGGAGCCTAGCCGAGCCGGGCGAGCATACCCGCGGCTGCGCCAGCACTCGCACCCCAAAAAACGTAACGGCGCACTGCGACCAGGCGGCTTGCGCCCCGTCCGTTCAGAAGTGCGGCCCTTTGCTTGCATACAAAACATCTGCCCATTCCCTGAGCGGTAGTATTTGTATACGGTCTCAAAAGTTCGTTCTAGCCGGAACTCAGGCGGCAGGGCCTGCCCGCCGCGCCTCAATAGCCGCAGCCTCAGTCCAACCAGGCGAACTCAGCGGTAAAGTGGCGCAAGAATTGCGGCTCGCTAACGATACGCATGCCGCGGATGCCGGCGCGACGCTCAAAAACCGCCTGGACTACTTCTATCACGTAGTCCATGTGGCTTTGGGTGTAAACCCGCCGCGGTATGGCCAGGCGCAGCAGGTCCCAGTGGGCGGGCTTTTCCTTACCTGTTTGCGGGTCTTTGCCAAACATAACCGTACCTATCTCTACTCCCCTTACTCCGCCTTCCACGTATAGTTCGACGGCGAGAGCCTGGCCAGGATATTGCAAAGGCTCTATATGAGGCAGAAAGCGGCGTGCGTCCAGGTAGACCGCGTGTCCGCCGGCGGGGAGCATTACCGGCACGCCGGCTTGGTCCAGCTTGTCGGCGACGTAGGCGGTGGAGACCACCCGATAATTCAGGTAATCCTCCTGCAGAACTTCTTCTAGCCCTACGGCGATCGCCTCTAGGTCGCGCCCGGCGAGGCCGCCGTAAGTGGGGAACCCCTCGGTGATAATCAGCAGGCTGCGCTCCCGGGCGGCCAGCTCGGCGTCGTTGGTGACGAGAAAACCGCCAATATTGGCCAGGGCGTCCTTCTTGGCCGACATAGTGGCCCCGTCTGCGTAAGAAAACATCTCGCGGGCTATCTGCCGCGGCGTTTTGTCTGCGTAACCTGGCTCGCGCAGCTTGATAAAGTAGGCGTTCTCGGCGAAACGGCAGGCGTCTATGTAAAAGGGGATGCCGTGGGCGTGCGCTATCCGCGAGATCTCGCGGATGTTGGCCATGCTGACCGGCTGGCCCCCGCCGGAATTGTTGGTCACCGTCACCATGATGACCGGAATCCTCTCCGGGCCCACCTCTTTTATCAGCTCTTCCAGGCGTTCTGTATCCATGTCGCCTTTGAATGGATCTCGTGAAGACGAATCTTTCGCCAGGGGGCTGGGCAGGTCAACGGCCTTGCCCCCCGCGAACTCGATGTTAGCCGCAGTGGTGTCGAAATGGGTATTGCTGGGGACGACGTGGCCCGGTTTTACCAAAACGCTGAAGAGAATCCTCTCGGCGGCCCGCCCTTGGTGCGTAGGAACCACGTAATCGAAGCCGAATATGCCCTTGACCGCGCTCTCGAAGCGGTACCAGCTGCGAGCGCCGGCGTAGGACTCATCACCCTGCATGAGCGCGCCCCACTGCGCCGCCGACATGGCGCTGGTGCCCGAGTCGGTCAGCAGGTCTATGATTACGTCTTCGGCGGCCAGTTTGAAGGTGTTGTACCCTGCTCGTTCTATCAGACGCCGCCGCTCTGACTCGCTGGTCATCTTTATTGGTTCTACGGTCTTGATGCGAAACGGCTCGATTATCGTCTTCATTTAGCCTCCTTATCGTTCATCCTACCGAGAGAGGCCTACGTATAACGCTTTTGCGCCTGCCGCTAAGTGATACGCTATATAAAGAGCGACTTGCGGAAGCGCCGCTGCATATTTAGACTGAGTCAAAAGTGGCTCTCCGCTCACTGGAGGATGATATGGCTCTGGATTTTTCTCTGACCGACGAACAAAAGCAACTGCAGCAGCTGGCGCGGCGCTTCGCCCGCGAGCAGGTGGCCCCGGTAGCCGCCGAGAACGACGAAAAGGCGCGTGTTCCCTGGGAGCTGGTCGAGCAGCTATACGAGATAGGGCTCCTTAACATTAGCGTGCCGGAAGAAGCCGGCGGCCTGGGGCTGGGCTTGGTCGAAGAAGCCATAATCGGCGAGGAACTGGGCTGGGCCGACATGGGTTTTTACACCATTCCCATGGCCTCCGAGCTGGGTATTACGCCTCTGCTGATAGCCGCAAACGACGAACAGAAAAAAAGGTTCCTGAAGCCGCTGACCGAGCGCCCCTCGCTGGCTTCGTTCGCCCTCAGCGAACCGGGCAACGGCTCCGACGCTGCGGCGCTGCGCACCCGCGCCGTGCGTGACGGAGACGAGTACGTTATTACCGGCACCAAGATGTGGATTTCGAACGGCAAAGAGGCTGACTTTAACGTGGTCTTCGCCACCTTCGACCCCGCGCTGAGGCACAAGGGGGTTATAGCCATCGTGGTCGAAAACGACCGCGAGGGCGTCAGCTTTAACAAGATACACGGCAAGATGGGCCAGCGGGCGGCGCCGACTTACGAGATCATCTACGATGACGTGCGGGTTCCGCTGGAAAACCGCCTGGGGGAGGAAGGCGCCGGCTTTAAGATAGCCATGCTGACGCTCGACAAGACGCGTATTCCCGTGGCCGCCGGCAGCGTGGGCGTGGCGCGACGGGCTCTGGAAGAATCAGCCAAGTACTCTCTCGAGCGCGAAGCCTTTGGCAAACCCATCGCCGACCTGCAGGCCATCCAGTTCAAGCTGGCGAACATGAAGATAGGTTTGGAAACGGCTCGAATCTACACCTACTACGCCGCCTGGCTGGCCGACCGCGGCGACCCGGCCCACATTAGCGCCAGCGCCGTCGCCAAGGCCTACGCCAGCGAGATAGCCTTTGAAGCGGCCAACGAAGCCATCCAAGTCCTGGGCGGCTACGGCTACGTCAACGACTTCCCGGTGGAAAAGCTGCTGCGCGACGTCAAACTCAATCAAATCTACGAGGGGACGAATGAAATACAGCGCGTCATCATAGCCCGCGATATTCTTAAAGCGCTGAGGTAAGGAGGCGAGATGAAATACGTAGCGATAATCCGGCAGGTTCCCGACGGGGAATCGAAGATCAAGGTGGACGGCGGCAAGGTGAGCCTGGAAGGGGCTACGCTGATCCTCGACCAGATGGACGAGTACGCCGTAGAACAAATCATCAGACTAAAAGAAGCCGCTGGCGGCGAGGCCGTGGTGGTCGCCTTCGGGCCCGAGCGCACCGAAGAAGCCATGCGCACGGCGCTCGCCATGGGAGCCGACCGCGGCGTACTGATCACCGCCGAGGGTTACGTAGACCCGATAACGCAAGCGGCGGCGCTGGCGAAGGTGCTGGCCGAAGAAGCGCCCGACGTCGTCTTTAGCGGCGGCCAGCAAGCCGACTGGGACAGCCAGGCTCTGGGCCCCGCCGTGGCCGAGGCTCTGGGCTGGCCGAGCGTAACCTGGACCACGGCCTTCGAGCTCGACGGGGCGAGCGCCAAAGCCACCCACGACCTAGACGAAGGCGCCGAAGTGGTCAAGGTGGCCTTGCCCGCCATATTTACGGCGCAACAGGGTCTAAACGAACCCCGCTACCCCACGCTGCCCGGGATAATGAAGGCCAAGAAAAAAGAGATAAAGAAGATAGACGCCGCCGAGCTGGGCGTGAGCGCTAGCAAGGTCGAGATCCTGGAGCAACAGATAATGGAGCTCGAGCGTCAAGGCAAGATAATAGACGGCAGCAAGGAACCTGCGGCGGCGGCGGCGGAATTGATCAGGCTCCTGCACGAAGAAGCCAAGGTGCTCTGAGGAGGTAATGATGATTCTGACATTCATGGATCACGACGGAACAAAGCTGCGCAAGAGCGCGCTCGAGAGCGTAACCCGCGCTCGCAAGCTGGCCCAAACCATAGGCGGTGAGGTGGTTGGCCTGCTGGTTGGGCCCGGCGCCGAAACGGTGGCGCAAGAGGCCAAAAAATACGTAACTAAGGTCTACACCGTCAGCGGCCCCGACTGGCAGAACTACACCGCCGAAAAGTGGGCGCTGGCCGCCTACGCCGCCGCCGAGGCGGCGGGCGCCAAGGTGGTCATCACCCCCGCCAGCCGCAGCGGCCGCAGCTGGAGCCCGCGGCTGGCCTTCAAACTAAACGCCGCCCTGCTGGAAGACACTCTGGACAGCTGGGCCGAGGGCGAAAAGGTATTCGCCAGCAAGTACAGCTTCCTCAACCGCGTGCTGGAAAAGCAGGCCGCCTCGTTTCCCGCGGTCATTAGCGTTAAGCCCAACACCACGCCCCTGGCCGAGCCCGCGGGCGAGGGCGCCGTCGCGGCGCTCTCCGTCGAGCTGGGCGAAGTCGAAAACAAAGTGGAAGTGCTGGAGAAAATTAGCGAATCAGGCGGCAAGGTCGCGCTGACCGAAGCCGAAGTAGTCGTTACCGGCGGGCGCGGCATGGGCAGCGCCGAAGCCTTCGGCATGATCGAGGAGCTGGCCGACCTGCTGGGCGGCGCGGTAGGAGCCACCCGTGCGGTCATCGACGCCGGCTGGCGGCCTTACGGCGAGCAGATAGGCCAGACCGGTAAGACCGTGCAACCCAACGTCTACTTCGCCCTGGCGCTCTCCGGCGCGGTCCAGCACCAGGCGGGCATGAACAAGTCCAAGGTAGTCGTAGCGGTCAACAAAGACCCCGATGCGCCGGTATTCAAGGAGTCCGACTACGGCGTCGTAGGCGATATCCATCAGGTTTTACCGGTGATGATCGAAGAGGTAAAAAAGCTCAAAAACGCCTAGCCTAAGCCAGTACCAAGCCCCCGCTCAAAGCGGGGGCTTGGTACTCGTAACGAACCTACTCTGGACCCTTGAAGAAAAAATAATCGACGGCCCAGTTCAACTCGACCAGCGGCAGCGGCACGTCGCCGACGCCTAGCATGCCGTCCTCCCTGGAAGGCTGGACCCAAAAGAAGGCTTGCGCCTCGCCGACTAATTCGTTTGGCACCTCAACGCCGTGCTTAGCCATTAAAATTTCCACTTTGCCGGTCGCCAACAAGGCCCTGGCGGCCTCTAAAGACTTGCCCGATAAAGTTTTGGCGACGTAGAGGATGGTATACAGCTCCTTTTCCGAGCCGGGTTTTTTTGTTTGCGATCCCGGCTTCGCGTCAAACGAAGGCGGTTCGCTGGCGTACTCCGCCATCTCCAGGTCAGGAGGCAGGTCGACGTAAAAGAACATACTGGCGATTCTGCGGCTGGAGGAGCCGTCAACGCGCTTACAGGAGAATTCCTGCCTCTTCAGTCTGTGGTGATAGCCGAGCAGTCCTGGCGACCCGGCAGCGTTCGTATCCAACCACTCCCCTACCCCAACCGGCACGCAACCCGCTACAGCCAACCCGCCAAGTACGACCAGAAAAAGCAATAGCAGGGTAATGAAGATTTTTCCTTGATACAGCCCGCCGTTCTCCATTTCCGCACCTCCCGCGCCGGGCCGCGCGGCGCGCCCCGGCAAACGACCTCGCCTCTTTGCCTGTTTATCAAGAGGACTACGTCCGCATAGCCTCTACTGTGACTTTGCCGGTTCTCTCAGCGTCACCCCCTTACAAGCCTTCCCCTGTGCAAACGTGAATAGCGGCTCCTCTTCAGGCTGCAGCGTTCGCGGCCCGCCAACGCTCATCACGCACGGTTCGCAACACCCGCTAAAGCGGCTCTCGCTCCACTCACCCACTATCACCCAACCAAAAAGATGTTGTAACACCACTGCTGGCAATCGAGCTCTTCGTACTCGCTGTTACAGGGGTACTCGTCTTGCGAGTTGCGAGCAGGGCCCGCCCGAGCTGCAGTCCGTGCCTACCTCATGGCAATAGGTATTGCAGTTGTCAAACTGAGCCGGCGCCGGGCCGATCCCGACCAAACCGGTTTGTCCCAATCCCTTTCCAACACTTTGGGTATTTGTCTGAGCAACTCCCAGTGGCATTAGCAGCGTCGGGAAAAAGACCATAGTACTCATCAGGCGCCTCATGGCTGTCTCCCTCTTACAAGAGCGCTTTTACTTTTTTAGTATACCCCCCCAGCATTTTGTCAAACGGGTATAGGGTGGAGTATTGCAAGTAGAGTAACGTCTTGACTAGATCTGCTTTTAGCGCGTGGTGCTGGCTTACGCCCCGCTGCGGCGGGTATTATCCGCCCTGCTCTACTGCCGCCACGCCGCGGCGGTTATCATAAATACGTTATGGCCGACAACACCCGCGCCTGGATGGAAGAACTCATCGCCGAGCTGGAAGAGCAGCGTAAGCGAGTCAGCCTCGGCGGCGGAGCCGAGAAAATAGCCAAGCAGCACAAACAGGGCAAGCTCACCGCCCGCGAACGAATAGACAAACTCCTGGACCCGGGGAGCTTTGTAGAGTTGGGGACTTTCATCGAACACATCGAGACCGAGATGATGAAAGGGGTAAAAGCGCCAGGAGAAGGCGTAATCACCGGCTACGGCAAGGTTGACGGCCGTACCGTCTTCGTCTTTAGTCAAGACTTCACGGTTCTGGGCGGCTCACTGGGTAAAATGCACGGCCGCAAAATCGCCCAGGTCATGGACACGGCCGCGCGCGTGGGGGCGCCAATAATCGGCCTCAACGACTCCGCGGGCGCGCGCATCCAGGAAGGAGTAGACAGCCTCTCGGGCTACGGCGAGGTCTTTTATCGCAATTCGATCTACTCGGGCGTTGTCCCGCAAATATCGGCTATCCTCGGCCCCTGCGCCGGCGGCGCGGTCTACAGCCCCGCCATAACCGACTTTGTGCTGATGAGTCGCGGCAGCAGCTACATGTTCATCACCGGTCCCGAGGTCATCAAGACCGTAACGCGCGAAGAAGTGAGCTTTGAAGAACTGGGCGGGGCCGACGTCCATACCAAAAAGAGCGGCGTAGCCCACCTGGAGGGCGACAACGAAGAAGAAGTGCTGGCGCTCATACGCAAGGTCTTGGGTTTCCTGCCTCCCTCGGCTAAAGAAAAACCGCCCCTCAAGCCAACAAACGACCCCGAGGATCGCCCCGCTCCCGAGCTGCTCGACATGGTCAATCCCGACCCGCGCCGACCCTACAACATGCACCAGGTCATCCGCACGCTGGTTGACGAGGGAGAGTTCTTGGAAATACAACCGGGCTGGGCGCGCAATATCATAGTAGGGCTGGCGCGCTTTGGCGGCCAGCCGGTGGGTATCGTCGCCAACAACCCGCGCTTCATGGCGGGCGCCCTAGACATAGACGCCGCCGACAAGGCCGCCCGCTTTATCCGCACCATGGACGCCTTCAACCTGCCCATCGTCACCTTAGTGGACGTGACGGGTTTCCTGCCGGGCGTGACTCAGGAGCACGGCGGCATCATCCGCCACGGCGCCAAGCTGCTGTTCGCCTACGCCGAGGCCACCGTGCCCAAGATCACGCTGATCACCCGCAAAGCCTACGGCGGCGCCTACCTGGCCATGAACTCGCGCGACATGGGGGCCGACGTGGTGCTGGCCTGGCCCACCGCTGCGGTGGCGGTGATGGGGGCGGAGGGCGCGGCCAACATCGTCTTCCGCCGCGAGATCCAGCAGAGCTCCGACCCCGAGGCTACCCGCGCCGAAAAGATTAGGGAGTACAAAGAGCGCTTCGACAACCCCTGGATAGCCGCCAGCCGCGGCTACATAGACGACGTCATCAGCCCAGACGTAACCCGCCAGCACCTGATCCGCCACCTGCGCATGCTGGAAGGCAAGCACGAAGAGCGGCCCTGGAA
>JALSMT010000106.1 GCA_026987375.1 Thermaceae bacterium
TCCGCCAGGGCGGGGAGGGCGCTGGCTGCGAAGCCGAGAAACAAGGCCAGGGGCAGCAGGCGTTTCATGGCCGATCCTTTCGATACTGGTTACAGAATATCACATTTATTATTAGATGTCCATAACGTTTACAGGTTCTAGGTCCTAGCGGTAGTGCGGTGCTATTCCTTATTACTGGAAGTTCTCTCCCCCGGCGCTCCCAAGAGGCGCTGGGTCTGACCTTTGCACTCAGGATCATGGCCTCGCTGCGGGCGTGTGCCGGGCAGGAGCATGCTCGACGATACGTGCTCGACGCTGCTCAAAACGGCACGTATCATACACAGTTTAAATAGACCATTTACTGGCCGTTCTTCCACGTGCCGGCTCACCCGTAGGGTTCCTCCCGCTAAAACCACGCCGCCGCGGCCCGCGGCGGCGTGGAGACGGGCTATCGCATCAGGCCTGCGCCGCGGGCTGGGTCTTCTTGCGCCCGCGACGGGAGCGTTTAGCCCGTTTGGCGCGGGCCTCCAACTCGGCCAAACCGCCTACCAGCGCCAGGTCGAGAGCCTGGTCCAGGTTCTCGACGAAGTGGAAGGTCATGTCGCGCTGCAGGTTGCGGGGAATGTCGCGCAGGTCGGGCTCGTTACGCTCGGGCAAAATTACCTCGCGGATGCCGGCGCGGCGAGCGCCCAGCACCTTCTCGCGCACTCCACCGATGGGCAACACCCGGCCGGTGAGGGTGATCTCGCCGGTCATAGCGACGTCGTGGCGCACGGGCGTCTCGGCCAGCGCGCTTATCAGGGCGCTACTGATGGCTACTCCCGCCGACGGCCCCTCCTTGGGGATTGCTCCCGCGGGAACGTGAACGTGGATGTCCGACTTCTCGAACTTCTCGAGCGGTATACCAAAGCGCTCGGCGTTCTTTTTGGCGTAGGAGAGGGCAGCCCGGGCCGACTCCTTCATTACGTCGCCTAGCTGGCCGGTAAGAATCAGCTGGCCCTTGCCGGGCATGATGCTGACCTCGACGAACATGATGTCGCCGCCCACGGGGGTGTAATACATGCCGGTGGCCACGCCGACTTGCGGCTGGCGGGCTTCGGCTTCGGGAATGAAGCGCGGCGGACCCAGGTACTTGGTGAGGTCGCGTTCGCTGATACGGACGCGCTTTTTACCCTCTTCAAGAATGCGGCGAGCCGCCTTGCGCAAAAGACTGCCTATTTCGCGCTCCAGGTTGCGCACCCCCGCCTCGCGGGTGTAGTGGGTAATGAGGCGCATCAGCGCCGCCTCAGTGATGTGCACTTGGCCCTTGCTCAGGCCGTTTTCGGCCAGCTGTCGCGGCAAGAGGAAACGCTTTGCTATCTCCAGCTTTTCCTGCTCGATGTAGGAGGTGAACTCTATCAGCTCCATGCGGTCCATCAGCGGCGCGGGGATGAGCTGGGGGAAGTTGGCGGTGCCGATGAAGAGGACCTCGGAAAGGTCGAAGGGTACGCCCAGGTAATGGTCGGTGAACTCTTTGTTCTGGGCGGGGTCGAGCACCTCTAAGAGCGCCGCCGCCGGGTCGCCCTGGAAGCTTTGGCCCATTTTGTCTACCTCGTCGAGGAGGAAGACCGGGTTCTTGCTGCCCGCGGTCCGCAGGCCCTGAATGATGCGTCCCGGCATGGCGCCGATATAGGTGCGCCGGTGGCCGCGGATGTCGGACTCGTCACGGATTCCACCCAGGCTGACGCGCACGTACTTGCGCCCCAGCGCCCGCGCGATGGACTTGGCGATGCTGGTCTTGCCCACTCCCGGAGGACCGACAAAGAGCAGGATGGGCCCCTTGTTAACCTCTTCTGGCGGTATCTCGCCGCGCCCCGCGCGCTCCTGGCGCAGCCTACGCACCGCCAGATGCTCCAGCACGCGGTCTTTGACCTTTTCCAAGCCGTAGTGGTCCTCGTCGAGGATCTGCGCCGCACGCTCGATGTCGAGATTGTCTTCGCTGCGGGTGTTCCAGGGCAGGTTCACGATCCAGTCGAGGTAGGTGCGGATGACCGCCGCCTCCGCCGAGTCGGGGTGCATCCGCGCCAGGCGGCCCAGCTCGCGGTCTACCTCTTTTTGCACGTTCTCGGGCAGGTTCAGTTCTTGCAGGCGTTGGCGAATCTCTTCTACTTCGTCTTCGCCTTCCTCGCCGTGCAGCTCTTTCTGAATCGCCTTCATCTGCTCGCGCAGGAAGTACTCGCGCTGGTTGCGATCGATCTCGTCTTTGACCTGCTTCTGGATGCGGTGCTGCGTCTCGATGAGTTCTAGCTCCGCATCAAGCAAGACCAGCACCCGGCGCAACCTCTCGCCGACGTTCGTCAGCTCCAGGATCTGCTGTTTGTCTTCCAGCTTGAAGTCCATGTGGAAGGCCAGATAATCGGCCAGCTGGCTAGGATCTTCCAGCTTCTGGATGTACTGCGCCACGTCCGGGCTGAGGTACTTACCTTCTTTGAGTATGGCCTCGAAGCGCTCTTTTACTTCACGAAACAGTGCGCGCGATTCCATCTCGTCGCCGAATTCGTCGGCTAGCGGCTCCACCTCGGCGGAGATGTAGCTATCTTCTTGGTGGTAGGTTTTGACGGCCGCCCTGGCGAAAGCCTGCACCAGCATCTGCACCGAGCCGTCGGGGTTTTTGCGCATGCGCAAAATGTTGGCGAGGGTACCCACGGTGTAGAGGTCTTGCGGCGCGGGTGATTCGGTTTCCTTATCGCGCTGGCTGACTATCAGCACGACCCTCTCGCCGTTGAGAGCCTCGTCTATCGCGCTAACCGAAACGGGCCTGCCGGCGTCGATGGGCATTACCATTGTCGGGAAGATTACCGATCCGCGCACCGGCACTACCGGCACCTTCTTGTGAGCGTTCATCTGCGGCCCTCCTTCCTGGGTGGTTTCGTTTTCGGGCTGGGCGTCGCCAGCCGCGTCGTGTTCTAGTCTGTTATTGCTCATATTCTTAGTCTACCCTTGTCATATTTTACGTTATTTTACTCCTCAAGTCTAGACGACTCAGGATAACACTCCGCAGCCAACCTGGCTGCATGTTCGGCTGGCTGGGATAAAAAGACTAAAAGTGCGTCGCCCGCAAAGCGCCGGTATCGTACTGGGTCATGTACACAGAACGCCAGTCGGCGTCACTCAGGTCGAAGGTGGGATTGCGTAAGAGGAACCTGGCGCGGTACTCGCTCTCGCTAAGGGGCGGCGAAAAGTAGAAGCCCTGGAAGAAGCGGCCGCCGATGGAGCGCAACCAGCCCAGCTGACTGGCGTCTTCTACGCCTTCTATCACGACTCTGACGCCGAGGTCTTTACCTACTCTTAGCAACGAGCGGAAGATGGTGCGGGCCTTGCGGCTGACGCCGGCCAGGTTTAGCAGGTCGCGATCTACCTTTAGCGCGTCCACGTCCGTCTGCGCAAAGTGGGCCAGAGAAGAGTAACCCGACCCAAAATCGTCCACCGACAAAGAAAGCCCCGCCTGACGCAACTGGCGGACGGCGGGCTGCAACATCGCGGGGCGCGCCAACACCCTCTCGGTTATCTCCAGCATGGGCCTGATCGCGCTGGGCAGGCGCTGCGCTCTTTCGATTACCTCTCGCTGAAAGGCGCGGTCCTCTATGCTGGCCGCGGTGACGTTGATGGAGATGCGGGGGGCGGCGCCGGGGAACTCTCTCCACCAGCGCTCGGAAGTATCCAGGGCGTGCTTGAATACCCAACGGTCCAGCTCGACGCTAAAGTTAAACTTTTCCGCCAGCTCTACAAAAACCTTAGGGGGGACGTATTTGGCGGTTTGGGGGTGGCGCCATCTTAA
>JALSMT010000107.1 GCA_026987375.1 Thermaceae bacterium
CGGAAGTATCCAGGGCGTGCTTGAATACCCAACGGTCCAGCTCGACGCTAAAGTTAAACTTTTCCGCCAGCTCTACAAAAACCTTAGGGGGGACGTATTTGGCGGTTTGGGGGTGGCGCCATCTTAATAAGGCTTCCGCGACCCACACCCTCTGAACCTCAACGTCGAAAACAGGCTGGAACTTGATCTTTAAGTTGTTGTCTGACGCCAAGTCTTCCCTAAGACTTTCAATAATATAGAGGTTCTCACCACTGTCGCCCATAACAACCTTTCTAAGACCCTTCAGTAAACGATTCAGGGGTTAGCAAAAGCAAGAAACTACACAGGGCTCACAAGTCAATTATAAACCGCGAAGGCTCAAAGACATATAAACAGGCGACACAATCTCGGTATTAGATATTCTCGCTTTTTCTTACTATTTAGTAAATTTGAGCATAGAAATATCTAGCGTTTATTTAATAGATACCGCTATATCACTTTTGCCGGTAAGCGTGATAACCGCTCCTGAAAAAAGCACCTCTTTGGCGCGTCGCTAAGACTGCTCGGGTAACCGCGCGCATTTTTGCTAGACAACAGCATGATGTAGGTTCAAGGGCAGTCGCAATATGTTTTATTATCACTTTTTTTACCTAGTCATTCTTATCTAGCAAACGCCGGGGACAAGAATGAACGACCCAGGTCGGGCTGTGATATGCTACCGGCGGCATGGACCGTCCCCTGAAGGTATTTTCTGGCAACTCCAACCCCGTCCTGGCGCAAGGGATAGCCAGCAGCCTCGAGCTCCCCCTGGGCCGCAGCCTTACCCAAAAGTTCGCCAACGACAACCTCTTCGTGCGCTTCGAGGAGTCTTTGCGTGAGGCCGACGTATTCATCGTGCAGTCGCTGACCCCACCGGTACACGACAACCTTTTTGAGCTGCTGATGATGATCGACGCGGCCAAGGGCGCCAGCGCCCACCGGGTCACCGCGGTGATTCCTTACTTTTCCTACGCCCGCAGCGACAAGAAAGACGAGCCGCGCATCTCGGTAGCGGCGCGGCTGGTAGCCGACATGCTGCAAAGCGCCGGCGCCGACCGCGTGCTGACGATGACGCTGCACTCCCCGCAGGTACACGGCTTTTTCAAGATTCCCATGGACCATCTCTCGGCGGAAATGGTGATCGCCAACCACTTCGTAACGCAGATAGAAGACTTGGAACACGCCATCGTGGTTGCTCCCGACGCCGGCGACATAAAGCGCGCCAGCTCGCTGGCGCGCCGCCTGGGCACGCCCCTGGCGTTCATAGACAAGCAACGGCTTTCGGATACCGAGGTAGAGGCCCGTAGCCTGGTGGGCGACGTTGAAAACAAGATAGCTCTAATTATCGACGACGAGATTTCGACCGCCGGTTCGCTGGTCAAAGCCTCGCAGTCGGTCCTCAAGGCCGGGGCGCGCGAGGTTTACGCGGCGGTGACGCACGGGGTATACGTAGGCCCGGCGCTCGAGCGCATCGCCCGCAGTAAAATCAGCACCGTCGCCGCCACCGACACCTGCACGCCCCCAGAGCCGCTACCGGAAAAACTGCGCGTCCTCTCGGTAGCGCCCCTCTTTGCCGAGGCCATTTACCGCATTCACCGCGGCGAGTCTATCTCCGCGCTCTTCAACTAACCATGAAGCCGCTCAAGCAACGCCTTGTGGTAGCCGGTATTCCCCTCATTCTGAGCGTCCCCGAAAACCCGCAGGCCTGGGTCTTGTTCTTGCACGGCGCCGGCGGCTGCAAAGAGCGCAGCGTCCGCCTGGCTGGGGCTTTCAACCGCCGCGGCCTGGCCAGCGCGCACCCCGACGCGCCGCTGCACGGCGAGCGCTCCCAGGACGAGTGGCGCTTCGACCGCAAAGACATGGCCAACTACATAGAGGGCGTGGCGCGGGCGATCGCGGCGCAGGTGGCCGAGCTGCCAGCGTTGGCCGCCGAGCTGGCGGGCCTGCCGCAGCTGGCGGGCCTGCCAATGACGGCCGCCGGCGCCAGTATGGGCGGCTACGTCTGGCACGAGCTAATCTCTCGCGAGTTGCTGAGGCCCAAGGCCGTCGCAATACTCATTTCCAGCGCCTATCCGCTCGACGTTCCCCACGACTTCGTGAGCAAATATCCCGAGCTGCGCCAGGCCTACCAGAACCCACCGGCGAGGCGCGCCGCCGCCTACCCGCCAACCCCTTTGCTGCACCTGCACGGCCAGCGCGACCCGATAGTGCCGCTCAAAAGAATGCAAGACACCATCGCCGCCCTAGAGCCCTACTACTCTGAGCGCGACGGCCGTCTGGCGCAGGCGGTCTTTGCGGGGGTGGGCCACGAACTTCCCGCCGCCATGCTGGAGCAGGCGGCCGCCTGGCTGGAGTTTTGGGGCGTCTGATGCTCTATTTGGGCACCTCCGGCTGGCCGCAGGAGGGCGACTGGGCGGAGCTTTCGCCTCGCAAGCGTCGCGAACGCTACTTCGACCTCTTCAACTCTGTAGAAATCCTGACGACGTACCGGCGGATACCCGACTGGGATCTGGTTTCCCGTCGCCGCGCCCAAGCGCCGGCCGGCTTCGTCTACTCCTGGCTGGCCCCCCGCTACCTGACTTACCGCGAAAGCGGCGCGGAGCTGCGCTCTTTGCGCCGCTTTCTTAAACGTCACACGCGCCTGGGAAGAGCCCGCGGAGGGGTGCGCTTTCTGGTGCCCGCAAGCGTGGCGGTAAAAGACTTTACGGGCTGGCTGGAAATGCTGGCGCGGCTCGAGCTGCCCGGCAAATACGCCTTCGTGACGAGCGACGAACTAGCGCCCCTGTTAAAGCCCTATCCCTGGGTGCGCGTCAACAGCGCGGGACGCTGGCGCTATCAGCTAGACAAAGAACCGCCGCCGCAAGCGGGCTTCGCCTACTACTCAAGGCTCGCCGCGGCGCTGCGCCAGCAGAAAAAAGTAGCGCCCCAGCGCCGCTAGAGCCGCCTGAGCGCTGGCCTCTTGGCGGCTAAGCGCGCCGCCGGTGAGCACACCCATCGCCCCCAGCCGCCGCGCCTCGGGGCCGTAACGCGCCTCGACGAGCTCGCCCAAGGTCTCCCCCGCCTGCAGCGCCGCGATCCAGCCTGGAGGCAGCCTCACCGCGGGGCTGCGCCCCAGGGCCAGGGTCTGCTCGTCGCTGACGGCGGCGACGTTGACTATCCAGCCCCCTTTCAGGTCCACCCCGCCCTCGATGCCCACGCCCAAAGCGGCGCCGCTTTCTAGCCGCGCCCTCTGAGCGCGCGCTACTGCGCCCGCTATGGTTTCCTTCTCGCTCAGAGGCTGCTCGGCCACCCCGCTGGCCGCGGCCGCCGTTTGCAGCTCTACGTCCAACCCCAGGCGCTCGAGCGCCCACCTGAGAGCCAGGACCTTGACCGCGTTGCTGCTGCCCAAAGCTACTTCCACTCTTTTCAGTCTACCGGCCGCGCGCAGCTACCCCACCGTGGCGCATTGGCGCGGTGCGGCCCCCGGTCGGTCGGCTGCGCCGGTGTGGGTGTGGGATGTAGGGAATGGGAGGTGGGAAGATCGAGTTTTGCAAGTGGCACGCCGCTGTCGGGCCGATTCGTAGACCTTTGGAACAAACACCACCTCCCACCTTTCCCGTACTCCCGGACGAGGCGGCGCAGCCGCGGAGATCCGGGATCCATGCTGCACGAGCATCCGCGACCCAGTCGTAAACAACCGAGCCCATTGCGGACCGCGCCTTGCACCTCGCGCTTCGATTTACGGATCCATGCTTTATGCAGTAATCGAACCGTGCCGTACAGGTTTCGAGGTCCCGTTGTTACTTGGGGGTTCCCCACAAGCCACGAGCTACAGGCTGTCCATCACTCCCCGCAGCGAGGCGCGGGCGGAGACGCGCTCCCCCCGACGCACCACGTACTACGTACTGGGCACCCAAATCCCCAGCACCTCGGCCACCTCGTCCGCGCGCTCGAGCTCGAGCGCCCGGGCGCGCACTGCGCTCGGGGCCGCGTGCAGGTAGCCCTTCAGGTGCCCGCGAAATGCGCGCAGCGCCCAGACCTCGCCGCGGTCCGCGTACCAAGCCAGGTGGAGACGCAAATGATCGAGCGCCGCCGCGCGTCGCGCGGCGGCGCTCACCCGCTCGCCCCGCACCTCGGCAAAGAACCAGGGCCGCCCCACGGCGCCCCGCGCCACGGCCACGCCCAGCCCCAGGTCGCGGCGGGCGCGGTAGTCCTCCACGCTCTGCACGTCCCCCGTGCCCACCACGGGGATCCGCACCGCCCGCGCCACCTCGAGGATCCGGTCCCAGTCGGCCCGGCCCCCGTAGCGCTGCGCCGCCGTGCGCCCGTGCACGCGCAAGAGAGCCGCCCCGGCCTGCTCGAGCGCCCTCGCGACCCCCACCGCGTTCGCCTGCGAGAAACCGAGCCGCAGCTTCACGCTTACCGGCAGGCCGGTCGCCCCGCGCACCCCCGCTACCATGCGCGCCGCCCGCTCCGGGTCGTCCATCAGCGCCGCCCCCGCCCCCCGCGCGACCACCTTGGGCATGGGGCAGCCCATGTTCAGGTCGATGGCGCGAGGGTCCACCCGTTTGCGCACGACCTCCGCCGCCCGCGCCGCCTCAGCGGGGTCGGCCCCGGCCAGCTGCACCACCCGCGAACGCTCCTGCGGATGCAGGCGCAGCAAGCGCCAGGCTTCGGCCGAATCCGCCAGCAAGGAACGCGCCATGACCATCTCCCCCACGACCCAAAGCGCCCCGAAGCGCTCGGCCATGAGCCGGAAGGGGGCGTCGGTAAGGCTAGCCATGGGGGCGAGAACCGCCCC
>JALSMT010000108.1 GCA_026987375.1 Thermaceae bacterium
ATGACCCCACCGGCGCACCACTTTTTGGGCACCATCTACGCCCCGCTCGCGCGCCTGCGCGCGGCCGAGGGGAACGAACCAGAGGTCTGGATGCACCCCACCGACGCCGCGCGCGAGGGCCTGGCCGATGGGGGCTACGTGCGGCTCGAAAGCGAGGTCGGCCAGGTGAAGCGGCGGCTGCGGGTTACCGACCGGGTCCAGCCCGGGGTGCTGGTCATGGAGGGGACCTGGCCCGCGGGCGCCGCAGCCGACGGCGAGCCCGCCAACACCCTGACCCCCGAGCGGCTTACCGACGTGGGGCGGCAGGCGGTTTTTCACGGGGTCGCGGTAAAACTGGTTGTAGAGTAAAACTTGATTATGCGAAGGCGTTGGTACTTGTTACTGTCTGCCGTGCTGCTGAGCCTCGCCGCCTGCGGCAACGGCCATACCCTAGGGCTAACCTCGCCACAGCTACAAGAACTGCTGCGCCTCATCAACCAAACCCGCGCCTCCGAGGTGTGGTGCCGGGGGAAAAAGCAGAATCCGGCGCCGCCGCTGCAAAGCGAAGGCCACCTCATCTGGTCCGCACAGATGCACGCCGAGGACATGGCTAAAGCCGGCATTCTCAGCCACGACACTCCTCCCGGAGCCGTCCACTTTCGCGCGGGAACCTCTCCCGAGGAGAGAATAGTCAGCTCCGGCTACCTGCCCCGCGCCTGGGGGGAAAACATCGCTCGGGGCCAGACCACCCCCCAGCAGGTCTTGCACGACTGGCTCGCCAGCACAGAGGGCCACTGCGAGGCGCTGATGAGACCGGATTACGTCCATGCCGGCCTGGGAAAGAGCGGCGATTACTGGGTTCTCGACATGGCCGCGCCCCAGTAGCGATGGCTTAGACTAGAGGTATGGGCAAACCTGTAGCGCTGGTAACGGGTTCGAATCGCGGCATTGGCTTTGAGGTGTCGCGCCAGCTAGCCACCAGGGGTTACCTGGTTTTCATGGGCGCGCGCGACGCGGCGGCGGGAGAACTCGCCGCAGAAAAGCTGCGCGCCGAGGGCCTGAGCGTCGCTCCCTTGCAACTCGACGTCGCCAGCGAGGAGAGCGTAGCGGCCGCGCGGCGACGCCTCAGCGACGAGGCCGGCCGCCTCGACGCCCTGGTCAACAACGCCGGGGTGCTGCTGGACGAGGGTGTTAGCGGTCTGGAAGTGCCCATTGAAACCGTCAAGCAGACCTTTGAGGTGAACGTCTACGGAGCGTTGCGCGTTTCCCAGGCCTTCGCCGCCCTGCTGGTCGCCAGCGGCGGGGGCAACATCGTCAACGTTTCCTCGATAATGGGGCAGCTCGCCTACGCCGGACCCGGCTACTTGGCCTATCGCAGTTCCAAGGCGGCGCTCAACATGATCACGCGCGTGCTGGCGGCCGAGTTAAAGCCCCAAGGGGTGCGGGTAAACTCCGCTCATCCGGGCTGGATCCGCACCCGCATGGGCGGCTCCGCCGCACCCGGAAAGCCCGAGGAAGGCGCCGCACCCATCGTCTGGCTGGCGACGCTGGGGGCCGACGGCCCCACGGGCGGTTTTTTTGGGCCGGGCAACAAAGCGCTCGACTGGTAAACGGGCTTTGAAGGGGGCGTCCGCGGGTTGGCAACCCTAGGCGCTTGGTAGCCTAGCCGAGTCGTCTCGCGCCTTTGTTCGTCACGGATTTTCGTATCTCCGGAGGAGCTCGTTAGGCGGGCGAGATCTGGGGTCCACGCTGTGCAAATGCCCAGGTTCAATTAGTGCTAACGGGTCTTTGGCGATCTTGGGATTCCTCTCGGTCGCGCACCGCGCCCCCGCGCGGAACCGTGCGCCTTGCTCCGCCGGTTCGCGGGGTGCGCGCAGTCCGTCAGTCTTCTTCGGTCGTTTCGCCCCGGCGCAGCCCCGCCCGCCACTCGAGCCCGGTCCAGATCAGGTCGTCCAGGTCGCCGTCCAGCACCTTGTCGGGGTCGTGGCGCATCAGGCCGCTGCGGTGGTC
>JALSMT010000109.1 GCA_026987375.1 Thermaceae bacterium
GCAAACTGCCGCGCCGGGCGACGAGCGGCCTGCAAGCCCTGCGGGAAGACGCAGGCAAACACTTCCACCTGGGGGTGGTCTTCTATTCTGGCGCGCAACCCCTGCCCCTCGGCGAACGGCTGCTGGCCCTCCCCTTTGCGGCGCTGTGGCGGTAGGCGCTTCTCGAGCGGCGCAGGGTCACCCCAGCGCCACGTCCAGCACCATCATCAGCGCAAACCCCACCATCACCCCGAAGGTGGCCACGTCGCCGTGGCCCGAAGACTGCGACTCGGGGATGATCTCCTCCACCACCACGAAGATCATCGCCCCCGCGGCGAAGGCGAGCGCGTAGGGCAAGAGCGGCTGCACCAGCAGCACCCCTCCGCGCCGAGCGCCGCGCCGATGGGCTCGACGATGCCCGAGAACTGGCCGTAGAAGAAGCTCTTGCCCAGCGAGAGGCCTTCGCGCCGGAGCAGCATGCGCACCGCCGCGCCCTCGGGCAGGTTTTGCCGCCCGATGCCGATGGCCAGGGTGACCGCGCCCGCGAGCAGCGCCGCGGCCTCCTCGCCCCCGGCCAGCCCCTCGGGCAGGTTGTGCAAGGTGATGGCCAGGATCAGCAGGGTGGTGCGCCGCCAGGTGGTGCTCACGCCCTCGGCCGCCTCGTCGGGCTGGAAGAGGTGCAGGTGCGGCAAGTACATGTCCACCAGGCGCAGGAAGCCGCCGCCGAGCAGGAGGTCCACCACCGCGGGCAGCCAGGGGGGCTTGCCCGCGGCCTCGGCCAGGTCGATGGCGAGAAGCAGCAGCGACCAGACGCTGGCGGCGATCATCACCCCGGCGGCGAAGCCCAGCATGGCGTCGAACCAGACCCGGGGCAGGTCGCGCGCCAGCAGCACCGACGCCGCGCCCAGCGCGGTCATGCCCCAGGTAAACCGGGCGGAGAAGAGCGCCGGCGGCGCGGGGTGGCAGCCTTGCAGACCTTCGAACGCCTCAGACCCCTAGGACCGCGAACGCCAGCAAGAGCAGGTTTAGCCCCGTTATCAATACCGCGCTGGCCCAGGCGAGGGTCTTGATGAGAGGCGGGTTTACCAGCTCGCCCATTAGGGAACGGTTGGAGGTGAAGGCCACCAGGGGGATTATCGAAAAGGGCAGCTGCATCGAGAGGATCACCTGGCTGAGGACCAGCAGGGTCACGGGGCGCACCGCAAACCAGACGGCCACGAGCGCCGGGGCCATGGTCAGCAGGCGCACCACTAGGCGCAGGGCGGCGATGTTATGCACCCGCACGTTCAAAAAACCTTCGAAGACGATCTGACCAGCGAGCGTGCCGGTGGTGGAGCTGGAGATACCGGAGGCCAAAAGAGCTATGGCGAAGGTCAGGGCGGCGGCCTGGCCCAGCAGCGGCTTGAGGGTCAGGTAGGCTTGGTCGATCTCGGTGACGAGCAGGCCGTTTTTATGGAAGACGGCGGCGGCCATGACCAAGATCGCGCCGTTGACCAGCCAGGCGGCGCCCAGGGCGCTGACAGTGTCGACCACGCTCCAAAAATAGACGTGCTCTTTGGGCTCGGGGTTGTTTTTGGTGCGCGTTTTGACCTGGGCCGAGTGCAGGTAGAGGTTGTGGGGCATGACGGTAGCGCCCAAAATGCCCATGGCGATGAAGAGAGCAGTGCTGCTCTTGAAAACGACGCCATTGGGTAGAAAGGCGTTGACCGCTACTTGGCCCAGGTTGGGATGAGCGAGGAAGATTTCTATAATATAAGCGCCGCCGATGGTGGCCACGAACCCCAGAATGACCAGCTCGACCCAGCGAAAGCCGAAGCGCTCGAGCCACAATATCAGCAGCACGTCGAAAACGGTCAGCATCATCGCCCAAAAGAGCGGGATGCCGAAGAGCAGGTTGAGCGCCAGCGCCACCCCCATGAACTCGGCCAGGTCGGTGGCCATCATGGCCAAGAAAGCGGTGACGAAGAGAAAATTGGCCAGCGAACGAGGGTAGCGCCTGCGCATGGCCTGGGCCAGGTCCATCTCGGTGGCTATACCCAGCTTGGCGGCGAGCACCTGCATGAGCACGGCGATGGCCGAGGAGAGGGTGACTATCCAGAGGAGCGCGTAGCCGTAGCGGCTGCCGGCCTCGAGGCTGGTGGCCCAGTTGCCCGGGTCTATATAGCCGACCGAAACCAAAAAGGCCGGCCCCAGGTAAAACCAAAACGGCTTCTTGAAGCTGGCGCGCGCGACCTTCACGGCGACACCTCTTCCACGTCGATACCGTCGGCCAGCGCCGCGGGCAGCAGGTAGCGCCCCTCGCTGAGGCGCAGCCTCACCGCCGCCGCCGAGGTCTCTAGCAGTTCAAAACGCGCTCCGGGCACCAGACCCAGCCGCGCCAGCAGGCTGAGAGCGTCTTTGTCCTGGCTGCGCACGCGCAAAAGGCGGTAGTAACCGGGCTGGCAGGCCCTCAGCGAACGCCCCGCGTCGGGGGGCAGCGTTAGGCTGGGAGAGGGTATGGGGTCGCCGTGGGGGTCGCGCTCGGGGTGGCCCAGCCACTCGGCGATGCGCTCCTCGAAGGCTTCGGAGATGTGGTGCTCGAGCCTTTCGGCTTCGGCGTGCACCTCGTCCCAGTCATAGCCCAACGCCTTTGTCAGGTATGTTTCGATGAGGCGGTGGTGTCGCAATATTTCCAGCGCTACCTGCAAACCCGCGCTTGTAAGCCCTACGCCGCGGTAGGGAGCGTAGTCGACGAGCCCCAAAGAAGCCAGCTTTTTGAGCATGCCCGTGACCGAAGCGGGCCGTACGCCCATGCGCTCCGCCAGCGCCTGAGTGGTGACAGGCCCGGTTTCGGAGAGCAGCAATACTTGTTTTAGGTAGTCTTCCTGCGCTTCGGAAAGGTGCGCTCGCTGCAACTCGTCGCTATATTTAGTCATGCCTAATACTCCTAAGCAGTTAGTTTAGCCTAACCTAAACTAAAAGGCAAGCGGCGGGGTGGTATTCTGTTATTAAGGGACCATATATGCTGGAGAAACTTAAAAAACTAGAAAATGAATACCGAACCTTGGAGGCGGAGCTGGGCGACCCGGCGGTTCTCGCCGACGCGTCCCGTTTTCGCGAGGCGAGCCGCCGCTACGCCGAGCTGGGCGAGGTCATCGAGACTTTTCGCGAGTACCAGAAAGTCAAGAACGGGCTGGCGGAAGCCCGCGAACTCAGCGCCGACCCCGAGCTGGGCGAGATGGCCCGTGAGGAGGCGGCCCAGTTGGAAGAAAAGCTGACCGAGCTAGAGAGCAGGCTCGAGCTCCTGCTGCTGCCGCGCGACCCGGCCGACGTGCGTAACGCCATAGTCGAAATTCGCGCCGGCGCCGGCGGCCAGGAAGCGGCGCTCTTCGCCGGCGACCTTTTCGAGATGTATACCCGCTACGCCGAGCGCTTGGGTTACAGGGTAGAGATGTTGGAAAGCCACCCTACCGACCTGGGCGGGTTCTCCAAGGTCAGTTTCGAGATAATCGGCAACGGCGCTTACGGCGTTTTCAAGTACGAGTCGGGGGTGCACCGCGTGCAGCGGGTGCCGGCGACCGAGACCCAGGGCCGCATTCATACCTCCACGGCCACGGTTGCCGTGCTGCCCGAAGCCGAGGAAAGCGACGTGGAGCTCGACATGAGCGAGGTCCGCATCGACGTGATGCGCGCCTCAGGCCCCGGCGGCCAGGGCGTCAACACCACCGACAGCGCGGTGCGGGTGCTGCACGAACCCACCGGCATCATCATCACCATTCAGGACTCGCGCAGCCAGATCAAGAACCGCGAAAAGGCGCTCTCTATCCTGCGCAGCCGCCTGCTGGAGATGAAACGCGCCGAGGAGGAGGCGGCGCTGCGCGCCAACCGCCTGGCGCAGATAGGCAGCGGCGAGCGCAGCGAGAAGATTCGCACGTATAACTTTCCACAGTCGCGCGTCACCGACCACCGCATCCACTACACCACCCACAACCTCGAGGGCGTACTTTCGGGGGCCCTCGAGGAACTGACCGAGGCCCTCAAGAAGGCGGACCAGGAGCGTATGCTTGAAGAACTCAGCGCACAGACCCAGAGTACTTAGGCGCGAGTTGCTAGTGGCCGCGGCCATTTTGCAAGACACCCGCGGGCGGGTGCTGCTGGTGGCCAACGACTGGGGGCGGCGCGGCCGGGTGCGCTACACTTTGCCCGGGGGCATGGTCGAGCCGGGCGAGACGATCCCCGACGCGCTGGTGCGCGAGGTGCGCGAAGAAACGGGGCTAAGCGTGCGCAGCGTCGATCAGCTGGCCTACATCGCCCAGGTCGAAGACCGCCGCAAGCGCGAGCGCACAATCGCCATGGCCTTTACCGCCAGCTGGGAAGGCCTGCTCAACCCGCACGACCCCGACGGACACGTCGTCGAGGCGCGCTTTTTCGACGCCGAAGAAGTGGCCGAACGCCTCAGCACGCACCTGCCGCTGGTAGAGCCGCTGCTGCACTACCTGGAGACTCACGAAGTAGGCCGCTTTTACGCCTACACCAGCTGGAGTACTCCGGGCCAGCCCATATAGAGCCATGCGTATCGTTCATATTGCCGCCGAGGCCCTACCCTTCATCAAGGTAGGGGGGTTGGCCGACGTTCTGGGCAGCCTGCCGCAGGAGCAGGCGCGGCGGGGCGTAGAGGTCGTGGTGATGCTGCCGCGCTACCGCAGCATCAACGGACCGCTGCAAGCGCTGGGGGAGTTTTCCTACGGCTTCGCCGGCGCCTCGCAAAAGGCCCGCGCTTGGCGGAGCAGCTACGGCGGCGTCGGCTATCTCTTCTTAGAAACCGAGCCCGACTGGCGAGAGCCCTACCAGCCGCCGGAGGCCGAGCGCTACCTGCGCTTCGGCAGCGCCGCCGCCGCCTGGCTGGCGCAGTATGACTACGACCTGTTACACGCTCACGACTGGCACGCCGCCTACGCGCTGCGCCTGCAGTCTCGCCCCTCGGTCTTCACCATCCACAACCTGGCCTTCCAAGGCGAGCTCGACCCTGACTCTTTCGAGCGCTACAGCGGCCGGCGGGCGGACGCCGAGCTGCTGCACGAAGGCCGCGTCAACCTGATGAAGGGCGCCCTATTGGCGGCCGACAGGGTGACCACCGTCAGCCCCCGCTACGCCCGCGAGATCCAGACGCCCGAGTTTGGCATGGGCCTGGACGGCGTGCTGCGCTCGATATCCGCCAAGCTAAAGGGGATACTGAACGGCTTGGATACCAAGCTCTGGGACCCCGCCAACGACGTTCACCTGCCGCAACGCTACAACGCTCAGCGGCTCGAGCTAAAGCGCCGCAACCGTACGCAGATGCTGGCCATCGCCCGCCTCGACCCGGGCCTGCCCACCCTCGGCGCGGTAACCCGTCTCACCCGGCAAAAGGGCTTCGACCTGGTTTTACAAAAGCTGCCGGAGATACTCAACATGGGTCTCAATCTGATACTGGTGGGGACAGGCGACGAGGATATAGAAGCAGGTTTCGCGGAGATGGCCCATACCTACTCGCGCCGCATCTACTTCAAACCAGCCTTCGACGAAGCCCTCGCCCACCGCGTGTACGGCTCTACCGACATTTTTCTAATGCCGTCCCGCTTCGAGCCTTGCGGCCTCAGCCAGATGATCGCCATGCGTTACGGGACGCCGCCGGTGGCGCGCGCCACCGGCGGTCTGGCCGATACCATAGACGACGGAGAAACGGGTATCCTCTTCGAGGAGGCCTCGCCGCAAGGAGTTTTTGATGGGGTTAAACGGATGATGGCGCAAGACCGCCTGGCTATGGCGAAAAAGGCCATGCAAAAGGACTTTTCTTGGGGAAAGCGCGTTGACGAATACCTTTCCCTTTACCGCGAGGCGTTGTCTTGAGTAAGGACTGGCGCGAGGCTTTGGCGGCCGGCAGGGTGGAGGAGGCCCTGGCGCTGGCAAGCCTCAGCGGCGAGGGGCCGCGGCAGGCCTTAGAGGCGCTCGAAGGCGTGCTCTTGAGCGTGCGCCTGCGGCGCTACCAAGACGCCCTGCAAACGCTAGAGAAACGCGCCGCGTTGCTGCAGCAGGTGGTTGACGTCGCGGCCTTGCGAAAAGACCTGGAGCAGCTGCAGCAGGAGCGCTTCGAAGATTTATTGGAACACCCCCTGCTAAGCGCCGAAGCCTGGCTGCAAAAGGGAATACTGGCGGTGGCGCAGGGCGACTTGCGAGAGGCCCGCGACGACTTTGCCGAGGCAGCACGCCGCGACCCCCGCCACTGGCGCGCCTGGACCAACCTGGGCAACGCCGAACTCGAGCTGGGCAACCTCGAGGCCGCTGAGGCCGCCTACCAAGAAGCGGCCAAGCGCAACGAAAACTACCCCGAGGCCTTCCAGGGCATGGCCGCCCTGGCCAAGCGCCGCGGCGACATCGGCCGGATGGTGGCGCTGCTCAAGAAGGCGCAAAAATTGCGCATGCGCCCCCGCGAAGAGCAGCTTCCCGGAGCCGTACTCCCGGCCAAAAAGCCGGCCTTTGGCGGTTTCTTCGGCTGGCGCAACCGCTGGCTCATCTGGATCGCGCTCATCATCCTGGCCTACTGGTTCATGCACCGCTAGCAAGATATCCTGATGATGGTGAAAGGGTTTTTGCGACTGTTAATAGCGCTTTTCCTGCTGCTGAGCCCGCTTTCTGCGGCCGCCGGAGGGGTGCTCTGGGCCAGGCAGTGGGGCACTCCGGCTTGGGACGCCGCCTACGCCGTTTCGGGCGGGCGCATAGCCGGCTGGACGGCTGGGAGTATGTTCGCTAAGAATGCCGACGTAGACGCCTTTGTTGTCAGCGCCGGCAACGGCGCCGGCTGGCAGAGCGGCTGGAAGGGGCTGGAGCGCGCCTACGCCATCGCCTCGGACCAGAACGGCTACTACTGGGCCGGCACCGCGGCGAGCGGCGGCGGGGCCATGCGCTCCCAGACCGACGCCGTCATTGCCCGCATGGACAACGATAACAATCTCATCTGGAAAAGGCGCTTGGGAGGTCCCCTGCGCGACGAAGGGCGGGCGCTGGCGCCGGCACCGGCGGGGGGCGTCTATCTGGCGGGCAGCGGCGAAGGGCGCATCTTTACGGCGGGCAAAGGGGGGCGCGACGTCTTTGTGGCCCGCTTCGACTCCGCCGGAAAACAAATATGGGGAGTTCAGTGGGGCGGCAGCAATGACGACTACCTCAGCGCCGCCGCCCCCGACGGAGCGGGCGGGGTTTACCTGGCCGGTTACAGCGACGTTGACGAAGACTGCCGACGGGTTAGTGAGCGCGGCTTCTTATTGCGCTTTTCTGCAGACGGCGACCTGCTCTGGAGCTACCGTTGGGGCTACGACGCGGCCACGCGGCCTACCGCCCTGGCCGGCGACAAGAACGGCGTCTGGGTGGCCGGCGCCACCGACGGCTCTTTGTACGCCGACTTCGCCGGCGGAGGCCGCGACGTTTTCGTGGCCTTTTTGAGCGCTAAAGGCGAGTTAAAAATCAAAGCCCAGTGGGGCAGCCCGGCCGCCGATATTCCCCACGCCGCGGTGCTGGCGGCGGGACGGCTCTACCTGGCGGGGACCACGTCTGGTAACCTCTTCGCCGAGAACGCTGGCGGCTACGACGCCTTCGTCGCTTCCTTGTCGCCAAAAGGCCTGCCGCTGCGCGGCTGGCAGTTTGGCGGCAGCGCCGGCGACGAAGCCAACGCCATAGGTTACGACGGAGCCTCTTTGCTGGTGGCGGGCCTCAGCTATGGGAATATCTTTTCCACCAACAGCGGGGGCAGCGACGCCTGGGCGGTTTCGTTGAGCATTAGGTAATTTACAACATTCTAACATTGTTGCTATATAGAATATATACCTATGGGAAAGAAGCTGTCAGGTCGCCCACCTAAATTCATAGCCAAACGTTTTGAAGGCTTGCCTTGCTCCGCTAAGCTCATCTGGTATCACATACTTTCAGAGGGGCAGGGCGTCTATACCGTTAGCCGCTTGGCCCAAGACCTTGGCATGACCACCGCCTCCTCTCAACGGGCAATGAAGAGCCTCATAAATAGGGGCCTTCTAGACGTCATCGAACCGGCTCGAGGCTCCCGTGCGGGCGTTTATCGCGCCTCCGCCGGGGAAAAGTAACGGCCGCGCCGCCCTGGCGCCGAGACGTTTCTTTTCGAGCCGCCGCCCCTGCAGCGGCGTCTTCTTGAAGTTCCGCGCCAAACTTTTCTATCGGTATAAATCAGTATAAGAGGATTTTTGGTCGGCCAGCGCCTCCACCTGGCGGCCAGCCGTCTATGGCGTTAGCCGGCACCCCCCCCACCCCCCATTGACACCTCCCCCCTCCTTTGGTATCTTGAGTCTTGCGCCCAGTAAGGGCCAAGGCTCTTTGCCGGGCGCAGGGATCTTGAAAGGTGACGTGAAGTAAGTACCGTCCTGAAGCGGACAGA
>JALSMT010000110.1 GCA_026987375.1 Thermaceae bacterium
ATATTATTTGCTGATTTAAATATTGATATAAATTCTTTAATTAATTACACAAAAAATCATCCAAAAGATATTCAAAACAGATTAATAATAGCTAAATATTATTTAAAAAAAGGCAATATTAAAATTGCAAAACAATATTTAAACCAAGTATTAAAAATAGACCCTAACAATAAAAACGCTATCAAATTAGAAAATGAAATTAGCTACTATAAAAATATTAATTACATTCAGTCTAATGATTTAAATAATAAAATAGATGAACTGTATAAAAATAATAAATATAAAAAATTAATCAATATAGCATATTCTCTTAAAAAACTGAACTATTTAAAAAATTTAAATGATACAGCTTTGTTTGAACTTTCAAGAGTATCTATGTGGAAAGGGAAATATAATTTATCTTCAGAAATATTAAATAATGTAAAAAATAAAAAAAACTTAGATTTTTATGAAATAAAAGCATATAATTTATACTATTTAGGTAAGTACAAAAACGCTGAAAAATATTTTAATCTTTTGTATAAAAGTACAAACAAAAAAGATTACTTAGAAAAATTACTTAATATCTACTACTATTTAGGAGAAACAAATAAATTAAAAAATATGTTAATGCATATAAAACAATCATACCCTTTATTAACCAAAAAATACCAACAAAAAATAAAAAAAATTCAAACCCAACAACTAAATAAATTAATTAATAAATATGAAAGTAACCCTACTTTTGAAAATCTTGAACCTCTCGTAACTAATTTATATACAATTGATAGAAAAAAAGCGTTTAAATATTTAGAAGATTTTATAAAAACAAATCCAAATAATAATCAAGCTAAAATGTTGTACGCTAAATTATTAAGCTGGAGTGGTTATTATAAAAAAGTATTACAGTTTTTAGAACAAAATAATATACAAAATATTGATGCTAAATTATTAATTGGAAAAATACTTGCTTGGCAAGGAGAATATAATAAAGCGTTTATATATTTAAGCGATGTATTTAACAACGGCAATCAAAAACAAAAATATCAAGCTGAAAAAATGATTGCTTATATATATTTATGGGAAAATGATAAACAAAAAGCAAAAGAATATTTTAAAAAATTATATAAATTAAATCCAAATGATGAAGAAGTAAAAGAAGAATTACTAATTTTAAATGGAAATATTACACCTTTAATTAGCAAATATAAAAAACTTGTTTCTGAAAATCCAGATAACTATTCCTATTTATTAAAACTTGCTAATTTATATAATTCTATAAATGATTATAAAAATGCTATTAAATATTATGAAAAATACTTACAAAAACATCCAAGTGATATTAAAATTTATAAAATTCTTGGAGATTTATATTTAAAACAAAAAAATATTTATAAAGGTTTCAGCAACTGGGAATATTATGCAAATGTTATCGATTCTAAAGATGCACTATTAGAATTAGCAAAAAGATATTATTGGTATAACTTTAATAAAGAAGCTATTAGTGTATTAAATGATATTCTAAATAAATATCCAAATGATAAAGAAGCAACTAAATTAAAAGCTAAAATTTTAAAAATAACTCCAAGATATGTTGAAATTAACAGCGCAGAAACTATAAATGATTATTTTAATTCAAAAGCAAAAAACCTTAAAGAATTAGGAATAAGAGCTTATAATGCACAACTATATCCAACAGCTATTGATTATTTTAAAAAATATTTATTTATACACCCAAACGATTATGATATTAGAGAAAAATATGCATATGCATTAGAAAATAATAAAGAATATAAAAAAGCAGCAGGAGAATATTTTCTATTAATGTGGTATAAAAAAACACCTCAAATTGAATATCATTATGCATATAATCTTCAAAAAAGCGGTGAATTAAAAAAAGCAGAAAAAATTTATAAAAAATTATTAAATGAAGTCCCAAAACC
>JALSMT010000111.1 GCA_026987375.1 Thermaceae bacterium
GAGAGTATTCACCGCAGAATGATATTTTTATGGTTGCTCGATGACGTCTGTTTGCCGACTACGGCGTTCTTGTCCACAGAATTTGTTGGGCGACGTCGGCTGAGGTAAAGTTTGACGCGGGCGCGAGCCGGCCTGTATACTGGCCGGTGTTGCCCCCGAGGCGGGGCAAAATTCCCATGACTTATCCATGAACCCTCAGGGTTCCGCTGGAAAGGAGATACTAATGAAGCTGAACCGTGGCGCCCTGTTAAAAGCCGTTGAGCAACCCCACTACCGTGAAGGCGTTCCCGAGTTTCGCTCGGGCGACACCGTGCGGGTAACCTACCGCGTCGTCGAGG
Source organism: Thermaceae bacterium (assembly GCA_026987375.1). Classification (GTDB taxonomy): domain Bacteria; phylum Deinococcota; class Deinococci; order Deinococcales; family Marinithermaceae; genus Oceanithermus. The sequence goes on from JALSMT010000111.1 coordinate 339, forward strand.
GCAAGCGCGAACGTTTGCAGGCCTTCGAGGGAGTGGTTATCAAGATCCATCGCAACGGCCTCAACTCCACCTTTACCGTCCGTAAAATCTCTTACGGTGAGGGTGTGGAGCGTGTTTTTCCCTACCACTCTCCGTTGATTGACAAAGTCGAAGTAGTCAGCTACGGCAAAGTCCGGCAGGCCAGGCCCTACTACTTGCGCCAGCTGCGAGGTAAGGCAGCGCGTATTAGGCCGGATCGCAAGCGCACCCAGAAAGCGGCCGAGAAGTACGCCGCCGCCAAGGCCGCCAAAGGCAAGAAGAAGAAGAAAGGCAAGAAGGCCGCCGCGCAGGCGGAGGCTGGGAGCGAGTAATCTTTTTTCCAAGGACTATTTCCCCGCGCTAACCACGCGGGGTATTTCTTACAATGAAGGCGGGAGGGCAAAATGGGACGAATGTTTTTGGTTCCTACCGACGGCAGTAAGTGTGCGGTCAGCGCCGAGGAGTTCGCCGTTCGCGAGGCAAAAGAGCTAGGGGCGGGAATAGTCTTCTTACACGTGCTGTACAGCCCCAGCACGCTGGTTCCGATGCCCGACATAGGCAAAGAGGAAGATCAGGTTTTGCAAGATGCTCTGGAAAGGGCGGCCGCCGCAGATGTATACGCGGAGTCACTATTGGTCAAAGGCGAGCACCCGGTGGAAGCCATACTTACCGAGGCCGAAACGGGTTACGAGCGCATTGTCATGGGCCGCCAGGGCGGCGGGCTTTTGCGGCGCATGCTGGTGGGCTCGACCACCGCGGGAGTGGTGCAGCTGGCGAAGACGCCGGTGCTGGTGGTGCCCTGCGTCAAGTAGGTCTCTCACTTTTAGCGTAAAGCGCGGGCCATTGCCCTGGCGGCGTATAAGTGATAAGATTTATCAGGTATGCACTCGTCAGCACTGTACGAGCAGTTCGCCGAAAGGGGCTTGCGCCGCACGCCCCAGCGCTTGGCCGTCTGGCGAGCCTTTGCCGAAAAGCCGGGTAGAACAATCCGCCAGGTCGCCGGCGACCTGGCGGAGGAGGGCATAGGACAGGCGACCGTCTACCGCGCTGTTAGGGCTCTGGAAGGGGCTGGTTTGCTGCTAGGCTACGCCTCCCCCCGTGGCGAGGTGCGTTACGTAGCGGTGCTGGGGCACGCTCACGTTTTGGTTTGTCGGCGTTGCGGCGAGGTAACGAGCTTGCAAGAGTGCCAGATTGAAGATTACGAAAGGCGCTTGCAAAGCAAAACAGGTTACCAGATAAGCGGCCACACTCTGGCGATATACGGCATTTGCCCGCGCTGCCTGCAGGAGGAGGGGCTATGAACACTGCCGACCAAGAAGCAGCGGCTATTGAGCTGCGGGGTTTAACCGTATGCTTTGGCGAGCACTGCGCGCTGGAAGATGTTTCATTGACGGTGCCGCACGGGGCATTTGTAGCCATCGTGGGGCCGAACGGCGCGGGTAAGTCTACCCTCATCAAGACCATTCTGGGGTTGGTAAAGCCCAGCCGTGGAGAGGTGCGCGTTTTTTCAAAACCGCCGGAAAAACTGGATCCGAGCCTCATCGGTTACGTTCCCCAGTTCAAGACCTTAGACCGCAGCTTTCCGGCGCTGGCTGAGGAGTTGGTGGCCAGCGGTCTGCGCCGCGCTTGGCCGGTTCGAATTTCGCGGAGTGAGCGCCGGCGAGTCGGCGAGGCGTTGGCGCGGGTGGGCGCCGAGCACCTGGCGCGCAGGTCGGTGAGCCGCTTTAGCGGGGGTGAGTTGCAGCGCGTTTATTTGGCGCGCGCTTTCGTGCGCAACCCCAAGCTGGTAATTCTCGATGAGCCTGCGACGGGCATAGACGTGATGGGCGAGGCTGACATGTACCGTTTGCTGGAGGGCTATCAGAAGTCCAGCGGGGCAACTTTGCTGATGATTACTCACGACTGGGAGGCGGCCTACCACCACTCGACGCACGTCATCGTGCTCAATCGCAGGCTGATTGGTTTTGGCGAACCCCAGCGGGCGCTGTCGGAAAAGTGCTTGCGGCAGGCATTCGGACACGTTGGCCACGAGCACACGTTATCACTTACCTTTGGGAGGCGCGGCAGTGTTTGAGATCTGGCACCTGCCCTTTATGCAGCGGGCGTTGTTGGCGGGTCTGTTGATGGCTCTCCTAGCCGGTTACTACGGGCCTTTTGTTGTGCAGCGCGGCTTGAGTTTTCTTGGTTCGGGGTTGGCTCACGGAGCCTTTGGCGGCGTAGCCCTGGGGTTGTTCTTGGGGGTCGAGCCGCTCTGGATTGCCGTGCCTTTTACGGCGCTGGTGGCCATCGGCATTACTTGGGCCAGGGAGAAAACCAGCATAAGCGGCGATACCGCAGTGGGGATATTTTTCGCCTTCTCCATGGCTTTAGGTATCGTTTTCTTGTCGCTGAAGCGGGAGTATACCTCCGAGGCCTTTAGCTATCTATTCGGCTCCATACTGGCGGTAAACGGCGCTGATTTGTGGGCCAGCGCAGTCGTTTTGGGCCTGACGTTATTGATGCTGCCTTTTTGGGGACGGTGGACTTACGCCACGTTCGACCGCGAGCTGGCCCAGGCTGACAAGGTGCCGGTAATGCTCGACGACTACCTGCTGGCCTTCATGGTCTCGCTGGTGGTGGTGGTGGCCATGAAGCTGGTGGGGCTACTGCTGGTGGCGGCTTTCTTGGTAATACCCGCGGCGGCCGCGCGCCAGTGGTCGCGCACCTTTGCGGGCATGGTGCTGGGAGCAGTGCTCGCGGGTGTGGCGAGCGTGGTGATAGGCTTGCAGCTTTCGATGCAGCTAAACATTCCCAGCGGCGCCGCAATAGTGTTATTGCAGACCCTCCTTTTTGTTTTGGCGGCGCTGATATTCAGACGGAGCTAAACCCACTATTTACAGTAGGAATACACTAGATTACAATAGGCTCATGTGGGTTTCTACCAAGGCTCAGTATGGTTTGCGGGCTCTCGTCGAGATAGGCGTGCGGGGTCCCGGCCCGGTGCCGTTGAAAGACGTGGCTAAAGCCCAGGGTATAAGCCAGCACTACCTCGAGCAGATCGCCGCCGCCCTGCGGCGCGCCGGCTTTATTCGCAGCGTGCGCGGCGCTCACGGCGGTTACCGCTTGGCCCGGGCGCCTGAGGAGATCAACGCTTTGCAGGTGGTAGAGACCATGGAAGGCTCCCTCTCACCGGTGGGCTGCATAGAAGATCCGGGCAGCTGCGACCACCAGGGCAACTGTTCCACCGAGGCGTTGTGGCGGCGGGTGGACATGGCCATCCGCGAGGTCTTGGGGAGCACCTCGTTGCAGGACCTGATTATTGAACGTCAGCTGATAGAGGCTAGAGAGAGAGCGCGCGGAGCGATTACGGGCTAGCCTTTCGGCCGCTCCCGCGGGGCGGTTTTCCACATCAAGTACAGTCGCGGGGTTGTAGCATTTGGGTGTAGGGGTATCTTCGCCCCTGGCGCGTAGTAATGGTATTGGTATAGGGGGAGGGAAGTATGAATTGGGCGTTCTGGTTCGCTGACGACGAGGGGCTTGCGAAGGACCTTTTGGGGGGCAAGGGTTTTGCGCTGGCGGAAATGACCAGGCTTGGTTTTCCGGTGCCGCCGGGTTTTACCATCACCACGGAGGCTTGCCGCGCATATCTGGCTTCGGGCGAGCTGCCGCGGGAGATGTGGGACGAGGTGCGCCGGCAGGTGGCGCGACTAGAGAAGGCCACGGGCAAGAGCTTTGGCGGGGGAGACCTGCCCCTTTTGGTCTCGGTGCGCTCGGGTGCGCCGGTGAGCATGCCCGGCATGATGGACACGATCCTCAACCTGGGGCTGACGCGTGCAGGAGTGGAGGCGCTGGCGGCGGCGACCGGCAATCCGCGCTTCGCTTGGGACGGCTACCGCCGTCTGGTGCAGATGTACGGCGAGGTGGTGCTGGGGCTCGAAGCCGAGGGTTTCGAGCGGTTGATCGACCGCGCCAAGGCGCTGGCCGGGGCTGAGCGCGACGTGGACCTTGGCGCAGACGACCTGGAACGGCTCACGGCAGCCTACTTGCGGCTGATCGAAGAACAGGGCCACGCCTTTCCCGACGATCCCTGGTTGCAGCTCGAGGGCGCGGTGCGCGCCGTCTTCGAAAGCTGGAACAATCCGCGGGCTCGCACCTACCGCCGGCTATACGAGATTCCCGACGAGGTGGGCACGGCCGTCAACGTGCAAGCCATGGTTTTTGGCAACCTGGGCGACGACTCGGGTACCGGCGTGGGCTTCTCGCGCAACCCCGCCACCGGCGAGCGCGGTCTCTACGGCGAGTACCTCAAGAACGCCCAGGGCGAGGACGTGGTCGCGGGTGTGCGCACGCCCGAGCCGCTGGCGCACTTGCGTGAGACGGAACCTGCTCTCTACGGGGAGGTGGCGGAAGTTGCGCGGCGCTTGGAGGGCCATTTCCGCGACATGCAGGACTTTGAGTTCACCGTCGAGCGCGGCCGCCTCTACCTTTTGCAAACCCGTAATGGCAAGCGCACCCCCGCCGCAGCGGTGCGCATCGCCGTGGAGATGGCCGAGGAAGGCGTGATTTCCCGCGAAGAGGCGCTTTCGCGGGTCGACGCCAACGCCCTGCCCAGCCTGCTGCGGGCGCGCATCGACCCCGAGCGCGCGCCGGAGCCGGTGGCTGAAGGGTTGCCCGCCTCGCCGGGGGCGGCGGTGGGCCACGCCGTCCTCGACGCCGAGACCGCCGAGAGTTGGGCGGGGCGGGGGTTGCCCGTCGTCCTGGTGCGGCCCGAGACCACCCCCGAGGACATCTCGGGCATGTACATCGCCCGCGGCATCCTCACCGCCCGCGGCGGCATGACCAGCCATGCCGCGGTGGTGGCCAGGGGCATGGGGGTGCCCGCGGTGGTGGGGGCGGCCGCGCTCTCGCTCAACCTGGAGGAGCGCAGCTTCCGCCTCGGCGACCGCAGCTTCAAGGAAGGCGACGTGATCAGCCTGGACGGCACCACCGGCCGGGTCTTCGCCGGCGAGGTGGCCACAAGCGAGGGGGGCAGCGGTGAGCACCTGCAGCGCCTGCTGGAATGGGCCGAGCCGCACCGCCGGCTGGGCGTGCGCGCCAACGCGGACACCCTGGCCGACGCCCGCCGCTCCCGCGAACTGGGGGCCGAGGGCGTCGGGCTGGTGCGTACCGAGCACATGTTCTTCGACCCAGGGCGCATTGTCTGGGTGCGGGCGCTCATATTGGCCGAGACCGAGAAGGAAGAGCGCGAGGCGTTGGACCGGCTTTTCGCCTTCCAGCGGGCCGACTTCATGGGGCTTTTGCAGGCCATGGACGGCCTACCGGTGACCGTGCGACTGCTCGATCCGCCGCTGCACGAGTTCCTGCCGCCGCTGGTGGAGCTCGAGCGCAAGGAGGCCGCGGGGGCGCTCGCTCCGGGCGAGGCCAAGCTGCTGGCCCAGGTGCGCCGGTTGCACGAGGTGAACCCCATGCTCGGCTTCCGCGGGGTGCGGCTCTTGCTGGTGCGGCCCGAGATCCTGCGCATGCAGGTTACGGCGCTCCTCAGCGCCACCCGCGCGTTACGCGAGCAGGGCAATGACCCCCATCCCGAGCTGATGATCCCGCTTGTCTCCACCGCCGAGGAGGTGGAACAGGCGCTTGCGGTGGTGCGCGAGGTCTTCGCCGAGTTCGACCTGGCGCTGCCCGTGGGCACGATGATCGAGACACCGCGGGCTGCGCTGCTGGCGGGGGCGATCGCGCCGCTCGTGGACTTCTTCAGCTTTGGCACCAACGACCTGACCCAGCTCACCTTCGGCATCAGCCGCGACGACGCGGGACACTTTTTGCCCCGCTACCTCGACGCCCGCACCTTCCCTGCAGACCCCACCGAGCGGCTCGACGCCGAGGCGGTGGGACGGCTCCTCGAGATCGCCGTACGCGAGGGCCGCGCCGCCAACCCCAAACTCAAACTGGGCCTCTGCGGCGAGCACGGCGGCGAGGCGCGCTCGGTGCAGTTTGCCCAACAGCTTGGCCTTGACTACGTCTCGGCCTCGCCCTTCCGGGTGCTCACCGCCCGCCTGGCCGCGGCCCAGGCGGTAATCGGCGCTTCTTAGAGGAATGGCGGCGACGCACAGCGGAGGTCAACCTTCGCGCTGCCGCTTTTCTTCCTCTTCCTTACGCAGCGTCCGCCGCAAAATCTTCCCCACCGCCGTCTTGGGTAGTTCTTCCCTGAACTCCCAGAGCTTGGGCACCTTGTAGGCGGCCAGCCTTTCCTTGGTGAAGTCGCGCATTTCTGCTTCGCCTACTTTGCCCGCAAAGCCTTCTTTGAGAACCAAAAAAGCCTTAACCGTCTCGCCCCGGTAGGCGTCGGGCACCCCCACCACCGCGGCCTCCTTGACCGCCGGGTGCTGGTAGAGCACCTCTTCCACCTCGCGCGGGTAGATGTTGTACCCGCCGGCTATTATCATGTCTTTCTTGCGGTCGACGATGTAGAAGTACCCTTCCTCGTCCATGCGCGCCACGTCGCCGGTGAACAGCCAGCCGTCCTGCAAGGTCTGCGCCGTTTCCTCGGGCCGCTTCCAGTAGCCCAGCATGACGTTGGGCCCCTTGATTACCAGCTCACCCACCTCTCCGGGGGGCAGAGGATTACCCTCGGCGTCGGCGGCGTAAGCGTCTACCGAGGGGAAGGGCGGGCCGATGGAGCCCACCTTGCGCTCGCCGTAAAGCGGGTTGCAGTGTGTCACCGGCGCCGCCTCCGTTAGGCCGTAGCCCTCGACCAGCCTGGCTCCGGTCAGCTCTTCAAAACGGTTGGCCACCTCCACCGGCAGCGGCGCAGCCCCGGAAAGGCAGACCTTTATGGAGCGAATGTTGCGCTTTTCTATGCCGCGAAAGTTGTTGAAGGCTACGTACATGGTGGGCACTCCGGGAAAGTGGGTCACGTGGTGCTTCTCTATGGCGGAAACGACCTCGCCTATGGAAAATCTCGGCAGCAGCACCATTTTCATGCCGCGCATGATCGAGTAGTTCATGGAGACGCTCATGCCGTAGACGTGGAAGAAGGGTATTACGCTCAGCATCACCCCGCGCCTCCAGACCTGCTTTGGCTCCCAGGCGTCTATCTGGTATACGTTGCTGATCAGGTTGCGGTGGCTGAGCATGGCTCCCTTAGAGACGCCGGTGGTGCCGCCGGTGTACTGCAGGAGAGCCAGGTCATCGGCCCGAACCTCTACCGGAGTTGGATTTGCTGTGGTTCTTAACAGTTCTTTCCAGTCGTAGCGCTTATCATGCCGGGGAAGGTTTACCCAGGTTCCTTCCTTTTTGGCCTTGAGGGGGAAAAGCCAGTTTTTGGGGAAGGGGAGATAGTCTTGGATGCCGCTGGTAATGACGCGCTTAACAGGCACCTCGCCGGATACTTCTTGGTAGCGGGGCCAGAGCAGGTCGAGGATCACTAGGGTTTCAGCTCCTGAGTCGCGCAGCTGGTGCGAGAGCTCGCGCGGGGTGTAGAGCGGGTTGGTGTTCACGGCCACCGCGCCGGCAAGCAGCGCGCCGTAGAAAGCGATGATGAACTGCGGGCTGTTGGGCAGCATTATCGAGACTCGCTCGCCTGGTTTTACCCCTAGGTCTTGCAGGGCGCGCGCGAAGCGGCGCGTTTCCTCCCAAAGCCGACCGTAGCTCATCCGCCTTCCCAGGAAGTCGAGGGCTTGTTTTTCGGGGTTCGCCTGCGCGGTCCTGCGCATCAGCTCGTAGAGGGGAACCTCGGGGTATTCAACTTCACGCGGCACCCCTTCGTCGTAGTGGTCGTACCAAGGCCTTCTCATAGCACCCTCCTGTATTTCTTGCCCTCAGTATAAGTCGCCGGGGCGTTTGGGTATCCCTTTGCGCCAGAGTTGCCGGGACCATATAAATGTACCCGGTACAATAATGCTACTAGTTCAATATATCGTATCCCCGTCACCTCTTGTCAAATCCGCAAAGGGAATAGAATGAAGCTGAACGGAAATAGGGACATCAGCACTAGACAAAAGGTGTGGTCTCGGTATAAGTTTATACTCAGTATAAGGAGGCGAAGATGCGAATAAAAAAGGTAGCAGTAGTCGGCGCAGGGACCATGGGCAGCGGCATCGCCGCCCTGCTGGCCTCGGCCGGCGTGCCGGTGGTGCTCCTGGACATTCCCGGTAAGGAGGACCCGCTAGAGTTCGCTGGGCGTGGTCTCGAGCGCGCCAAGAAGGCGCGGCCGGCGGCCTTTATGAGCAAGAGTCGGGTAGAGCTGATAACCATCGGCAACACCCGCGACGACCTGGAGCTGCTTAAGGACGCCGACTGGGTAATCGAGGCGATCATCGAGAAGGTCGAGCCCAAACAGGAACTCTACGCCCGTTTGGAGCAAGTTCTGCCGCAGCACGCCATAGTCACCTCAAACACCTCCGGCATCCCCATGGGCGCTTTGTTGGAGGGACGTAGCGAAAACTTTAGAAAACACTTTCTGGGCACCCACTTCTTCAACCCGCCGCGCTACCTGCACCTGCTGGAGATCATCCCCACCCCCCACACCGACCCGGCGGTGCTCGAGGCGATCGAGAACTTCGGCGACCGCATCCTGGGCAAGGGGCTGGTGCGCGCCAAGGACGTGCCCGGCTTCATCGCCAACCGCCTGGGTGTCTACGGCATGCTGCAGGCGGTGGCGCTGATGGAAAAGCACGGCCTCACCATCGACGAGGTGGACGCGCTGACCGGTCCGCTGATCGGCCGGCCCAAGAGCGCCATCTTCCGCACCGCCGACCTGACCGGCCTGGACGTGCTCAAGATGGTGGCCGAGGAGCTGGCCCGCACCACCGGCGAGGACTTCGCCTTGCCCGCGTGGGTGCAAAAGGTCATCGCCGGCGGCTGCCTGGGCGACAAGACCAAATGCGGCTTCTACAAGAAGGAGGGCAAGGAGATCTACACCCTCGACTGGAAGACGCTCGAGTACAAGCCGCGCGAAAAGCCCAAGATTCCCGGCGTGGACGAGGCCAGGCAACTTTCGCTTCCGAAGAGAATTGCCGCCGTGCTCGACCTGCCCGGCAAGTACGGCGCCTTCATGCGCGACCTCTTCGCCATCAGCAGCCGCTACACCCTGGCCAAGACGCCCGAGATTGCCTACGACGTCGTGAGCGTCGACCGTGCGCTAAGGTGGGGTTTCGGCTGGCGCATGGGCCCCTTCGAGCAGATGGACGCGGTAGGGCTCGACAAGACCGCCGAGCTGATCGAGGCAGCCGGGCTCGAAAAACCTGAGCTGCTGGCGAAGGCCGAGGGCGCGTTCTACAAGAAGGAGGGCGCGCGTCGCCAGATGCTGGCCCTCGAAGGCGGTTACGTTCCCGTGCCCGAGCGGCCCGGTGTCATCGAGATCCAGACCCTCAAGGACGCCGGCAAGATCGTCAAGGAGTCCAAGGACGCCGGCCTCTACGACCTCGGCGACGGCGTGCTGCTGCTCGAGTTCCGCACCAAGATGGGCGCGCTGGGCGAGGGCGTCTTCAAGATGCTCGACTTTGGCCTGAAGTACATCGAGCAAAACGACCTCGCCGGCCTGGTGATCGGCCGCGAGGACGAGCGCGCCTTCTCCGCCGGGGCCAACCTGGCGCTCATCCTCATGCTCGCCCAAGAGGGCGAGTGGGACGAGCTGGAGATGGCGGTCAAACTCTTCCAGAAGAGCACGATGCGGCTGCGCGAGGCCCCCTTCCCGGTGGTGGTGGCGCCCTTCGGACTCACCCTGGGAGGCGGCTGCGAGATGACGCTGCACGCCGACCGGGCGCAGGCGGCGGCCGAGAGCTACATCGGCCTGGTCGAAGTGGGCGTGGGCCTCATTCCCGCGGGCGGCGGCACCAAGGAGCTGCTCTTCCGCTTCACCGAGGACCTGGCCCCCTACGTCGGCGCCGAGGCCGACCCCTTCGCCGCCGTCAAGCGGGCCTTCGAGGTCATCGCCATGGCCAAGACCTCGACGAGCGCGCTCGAGGCCTTCGAGATCGGCTACCTGCAGAAGGGCGACCGAATCTCGATGAACAAGGACCGCCTCATCGCCGACGCCAAGCAGCGCGTACTCGACCTGGCGCCCGACTACGTCAGCCCGGTGCGCGGCAGGATCACCGCGCTCGGCAAGGAGGCGCTGGGCAACCTCAAGTACGCCGTTTGGAGCTTCCGCGAGGCGGGGCAGATAACCGACCACGAGGTCAAGATAGCCAGCGAGCTCGCCTACGTGCTCTCCGGCGGCGACGGCCCGCCGCGCCAGGTGAGCGAGTGGGACATACTAGACCTCGAGCGCGAGGCCTTCCTCAAGTTGCTAGGCACCCGTAAGACCCAGGAGCGGATCGCCCACACCCTCAAAACGGGCAAGCCGCTGCGTAACTAAAGGAGGAGATGATGCGCGAAGCCGTAATCGTAAGCGCCGCCCGCACGCCGGTGGCGAAGGGTAAGAAGAACGGAGCGCTCGCTAGCGTCCACCCGGTACAGTTGAGCGCTCTGGTAATGAAGGAAACTCTAGGGCGGGTAGGTTTTGACCCTGACCGCCTCGACGACGTTCTCTGGGGTTGCGCCATGCCCGAGGCCAGCCAGGGCCTCAACGTCGCCCGCCTCTCGCTGCTCAAAGCCGGTTTCCCGGTACACGTACCGGGGGCGACGGTCAACCGTTTTTGCTCGAGCGGTTTACAAACCATCGCCATGGCCGCCCAAGCAATCATCAGTGGGATCAATGACGTTGTTTTGGCCGGGGGCGTAGAGATGATGAGCCAGGTGCCGATGTCGGGCTTCAACTACCGCCTCGAAGAAAGCCTGACGCCCGAAAGCTGGAGCCCAGAAACTTACTCCAGCTACATCGGCATGGGTTTTACCGCCGAGCGCGTGGCCGAGCGCTGGAACGTCAGCCGCGAGGACCAAGACAAGTGGGCCTTGCGCAGCCACCAGCGGGCCCACGCCGCTGAGTCCGCGGGTCGCTTCAAAGAGGAAACGATCCCCGTACCGGTGCAGAAGGTGAGCTGGCAGGGGCGCAAGAAGAAAGTCGAAGAGATGGTTTTCGACTACGAAGAGCTCATCCGCCCCGACACCAACCTGGAGGCGCTGGCCAAACTGCGGCCGGTCTTCAAGCAGGGCGGCACGGTGACGGCCGGCAGCGCCAGCCCTTACTCCGACGGCGCCGCCGGCGTGCTGGTGATGGAGCGCTCCGTGGCCGAGGCGCTAGGGCTGCCCATACTAGCTAAGTTCGTGACCTTCCACGTGGCCGGGGTCGAACCCGACGTGATGGGAGTGGGCCCGGCCAAGGCGGTGCCGGGAGCTCTGGAAAAGGCGGGCTGGACGTTGGGCGACCTCGACCTGATCGAGTTCAACGAGGCCTTCGCCGCGCAGGTGCTGGCGGTCATGCGCGAGCTGGAGCTGCCCGAAGAGAAGGTAAACGTCAACGGCGGGGCGATAGCGCTGGGCCACCCGCTGGGGGCCACCGGCGCCAAGCTGACCACCCAGCTGATTCACGAGCTGCGCCGTCGCGGCGGCGGCAAGGGTTTGGTGACGATGTGCATCGGCGGCGGCATGGGCGCTGCCGGACTGTTCGAGGTTTATGCGTAAGGAGGAGGATATGGCAGAAAAACCGCTTTGGAAAAAAGGTGGCGGCTGGCTTTTGCAGAGACCGGCAGGGGCTCTTTACCCCGAAGATTTTGACGAAACGGTGCGCATGATCGCCGATACCACCCGTACCTTCGCCGAGCGTGAGGTGCTGCCGTTGCTCGACGAGATGGAGCACGACAAGGAAAAGATGTACGAACACTCGCTGCGGCTCATGAAGAAGGCCGGCGAGCAGGGCCTGCTGGCTCCGGACGTACCCGAAGAGTACGGCGGTTTGCAGTTGCCCAAGGTGGTGACCAGCGTGGTGGCAGAGAACATCGCCATCACCGGCGGCTTCTCGGTAACCTTTAGCGCCCATACCGGCATCGGCACCCTGCCGATCATTTACTTTGGCACACCCGAGCAAAAAGCCAAGTATCTGCCCAAGCTGGCCTCGGGCGAGCTGATTAGCGCCTACTGCCTGACCGAACCCGGCTCGGGCTCCGACGCTCTTAGCGTCAAGACCACTGCGGTTCTTACGGGAGACGGCCAGCATTACGTTTTGAACGGCACCAAGCAGTTCATCACCAACGCCGGTTTCGCCGACGTCTTTATCGTCTTCGCCAAAGTAGACGGCGAGAAGTTTACCGGCTTCATCGTCGAAAAGGGCACCCCCGGCCTCAGCCTGGGCGCCGAGGAGCACAAGATGGGCATCCGCTCTTCCAGCACCCGCTCGGTCATTCTAGAAGACGTCAAGGTGCCCGTAGAGAACGTGCTAGGTGAGGTTGGTAAAGGCCACAAGATCGCCTTCAACGTGCTCAACATCGGCCGCTACAAGCTGGGGGCGGCCGCGGTGGGAGCGGCCAAGGAAGTCCTGAAGGAGTCGGCCAAGTACGCACTGCAGCGCCAGCAGTTCAACCTGCCAATAGCCAAGTTCGGCGCCATCAAGCAAAAGTTGGCGCGCATGGCGGCCCAGATCTACGCCGCCGAATCGGCTACCTACCGCACCGTGGGCCTGATCGACGACGAGATCGAGGCACGTGGTAAGGAGCAGATAGTCGACGCCATCGAGGAGTACGCCATCGAGGCCTCGATCATCAAGGTGTTGGGCAGCGAGGTGCTCGACTACGCCGCCGACGAGGGCGTGCAAATCCACGGCGGCTACGGTTACGTCGAGGAGTACTGGGTAGAGCGGGCCTACCGCGACAGCCGCATCAACCGCATCTTCGAGGGCACCAACGAGATAAACCGCCTGCTCATCCCCGGCATGCTGCTGCGCCGGGCCTTAAAGGGGCAGCTGCCGCTGGTCGAGGCGGCGATGAAGCTGCAGGAAGAGCTGCTCGAGCCCTCTTTCGGCGAAGAGTTCGAGAATGACTGGGAGCGTTACTGGAGCTACGTCGCCGGCCTCAAAAAGCTGGCCTTGATGATTGCCGGTATCGCCAGTCAAAAGTTTGGCGAAAAGATAATCAAGGAGCAGGAAGTGCTAATGGCCACCGCCGACATCCTGATCGGCGCTTACACCGCCGAAAGCGCGCTGCTGCGCGCTCAGGAGCAAGGGGGAGAGTTGCCACAGGCGATGGTCGCCTACTACCTGACCCGTACTCAAGACAAGGCGGCCCAGCTGGCCCAGGCGGTACTGCCCTACCTGGAGGAGGGCGACGACCTGCGGGTGCTCATGGCCGCCGCCCGCCGGCTGAGTAAGCACGAGCCGGTTAACCAGGTGGCGCTGGAGCGCCGGATCGCCGGCGCGGTGCTGGAGGCGGAAGGTTATCCCCTCAAGTAACTCTCTCAAACTTTTCTACACGCCCGCACCTATATCGCGCAGTAGGGTGCGGGCGTTGAACATTACGTCAGGCAATGGAGCTAAGGCCAAATTCCAGAATCGCGTCTGACCTAAAACCGGCTATGAAACCTTGTAAAACTAGTAAGCGATCTACCGCCAAAGCAGCACATGCTTCTGGAAGGCCCCCTTACAACCCTTAATAATGCCTATGCAGCAACACGGTGACTGAACCTAATCGCAACCAAAGTGGGCAGAACAACATAGATGCTACTATAAGTTGTCGATACGTTCTTTTTATCGCTGGGAACAATTGATAGAGGTATAGGCTGAGAAGCGTGGTAAATGCGTGTTAGGTTAAACATGAAAAACATCGTTAATAAACTCCTTTTATTGTTGCTATTCGTAATTTTCTCCATACCCGGCTTTGCGGTAGACGTTTGGTTTTTAACAGAGCACCGGCACATATTCATATTACACGGCGTGGGAACGGCTTCTCTTTGGCAAGAAAGCGTAATTACACACGATCCAGTTCCGGATGGTTACCAAAACGCATTTGGCGAAATGTCTTTCGCGCCAGATGGAACCCTATACGGCATTTCTTGCTCGCTCGGCAGCAAGTCCAAACTCTATACGATCGACACGACAACAGGAGCGGTTACGGCGCTCTCGGGGGAGCTGCCATTTGAGTGGGGGAACTCTTTAGAACACCACTATGGTACCAATTACGCTTTTTTGGGGGGCGGGCTGCATAGCTGGAACCCATATCGCTACTCATACGGGCTTTATCGAGTCGTAAACAGCAACCCCGGCAGCGCGACGCTATGGTTGGACATGCGCAATGACCCAGACTACGCTGACGCCAATAATCCGGGCGGTTATGCCGGCGGCATTGATTGGGCTGGCGGCTATATGTACGCGACCTTTGGAAGGGGCAACTGGAACAATCACCAAACCAGACTCCTCAGGATTACTGTAAACGCCAACGGCGATGTCGAATCATACATTAAATATCCAGTTATAGAAAACGCTCTCCCTGGCGGCGAAACCTTTTATGCTTTGGCTAGTGCGCAGGGTGTGCTGTACGGGGCTACGCCGACTAAGCTTTATCGCATCGATTTTCAGGGTAACAATGTAAATTACGTTGAGGTTTACGATTTCCAGCTAGAAAACGGCGATGAAGTCATTGGAGCAACCGTTCCTAAGGCCGACCTCTCCCTGAGCAAGACAGTCAACCCCGCCGCAGCCGGCCCCGGCGACACCGTTACCTTCACCATCACCGTCAGCAACGCCGGCCCCAACGAGGCCACGAACGTCGCGGTCGCCGACCAGCTGCCCAGCGGCTACGCCTACCAAAGCAGCTCCCCCAGCCAGGGCGGCTACGACAGCAATACCGGCGAGTGGACGGTGGGCGACCTGGCTAACGGCGCCAGCGCCACCCTGACCATCACCGCCACCGTCAATTCCAGCGGCGACTACAGCAACAGCGCCGAGGTCACCCACTCCGACCAGAGCGACCCCGACAGCACGCCTAACAACCACGACCCCAACGAGGACGACCAGGGTAGCGCTGCAATAGTGTTTCACGCGCTTTCGCCATACGCCGGTAAAGTGGCGATCAATGAAGTTCTCTATCGCGGAACTGGCAACAGTACAGCCAGTAACGACGAATTCATAGAAATATACAATTCCAGTAGTAGCGCTGTAGATATCGGCGGTTGGTGGATTGGCGATGGGGACTTGTTGGCGAACAGCAGCGATGGCGTTTCCTTTACCGTGCCGGCGGGTTCATTGTTGGGGCCAGGGCAGTTTGCGGTTCTTTGGATAGGGCAACAAGGAGCACATACCCAGGCGAGCGGTGCTACCTTGCAATGGTGGCTGGGCAGGAGCCCGAAACTGAACAACAACGGAGATGATGTAGAACTATTCGATAACGAGAACGGAGTAGTTGATTATGTAGCTTACGGAAACGGATCGGCAGTAGACCCGTCACCCATAAACAGTATTTGGGATACTACATACCAAAGCGCTCTCACCGGAGCTGCCGCGGGCCAGAGTATCAGCTTGACGCCTAACGGGCAGGATTCAAACAGCAGCTCTTGCTGGGAAAAGACTACCAGCAACGGAGCTCAGGGTCGTTGCCCAGGTTGGCTGCCTACCGTGGACAGCGATGATTACGGAGCAAGAATAACTAGCGTTGGAAAAAACAATAACACTCTAGAAGCCGACCTCTCCCTGAGCAAGACAGTCAACCCCGCCGCAGCCGGCCCCGGCGACACCGTTACCTTCACCATCACCGTCAGCAACGCCGGCCCCAACGAGGCCACGAACGTCGCGGTCGCCGACCAGCTGCCCAGCGGCTACGCCTACCAAAGCAGCTCCCCCAGCCAGGGCGGCTACGACAGCAATACCGGCGAGTGGACGGTGGGCGACCTGGCTAACGGCGCCAGCGCCACCCTGACCATCACCGCCACCGTCAATTCCAGCGGCGACTACAGCAACAGCGCCGAGGTCACCCACTCCGACCAGAGCGACCCCGACAGCA
>JALSMT010000112.1 GCA_026987375.1 Thermaceae bacterium
TGGACGGTGGGCGACCTGGCTAACGGCGCCAGCGCCACCCTGACCATCACCGCCACCGTCAATTCCAGCGGCGACTACAGCAACAGCGCCGAGGTCACCCACTCCGACCAGAGCGACCCCGACAGCAGCAATAACAGCGCAAAGGCTACGCCACATTTGAGAGTGAGATTGTTGATGCAAAAATGCGTTGACAGGGAGGTGGCGAGCTACGGAGATACGCTGAAATACACCTTGCGGATATCAAACCCAAGCTCCACACCCGTCGAATTCATAATCAATGACGACTATGATAGCGGGATGCAGTACATCTCAAATTCGGCTGCGCCGCTACCGCCCGACCGAATCACAGCAACGAGATTGGAGTGGCGGGCATTGCGAATCGCGCCGCATCAGACAATCAAAATATCCTACCGCATGAGAGTGCGCGTCGGAGCACTGGGTTTTTTGAGGAATATTGCTCGGATAGAGCCATCTCCTGACTCGCAGAACATTGCAGCCGAGGCTGAGGCCAGAGCTAGCGTTAAGGTAATCGAAGACGTCTTAAACGTCTGGAAAGGGACTTTAGTAGGCAGAGTGTTTATAGATAACAACGAAGACGGCCTATACGAGAGCGGCATAGACACCGCCTTGCCAGGTGCGCGGATTGTTCTTTCAGATGGAGAGCAGGCGCTGACGGACATAGAAGGTCGCTATACATTCCGTGACCTCAACGGCGGTAGATGGCTGGCGGCTTTAGACAGACGAACGGCCCCGTTAAAGCCGCTACATAATCCTGAGGCTCTCGGAGAAGGCTATATGCACAGAGTATTCGTTTGGGGCTTGACGGTCAGCGATTACCCCTTGGAGCCGCCGGCGGCTGTTATAAGCGCGGGGCGGTATAGGACCAGCTTGTACGCGGGACCGCTAACACTGGAAAAAAGTCTGGTCTACTTAGGGAAAAATCGCTTTCGCGTGGCTTTGCACTTGCATAGCAATGAAGCCGTTATTGGCTTGACAATTAATGATCCTTTGCCGGGGGGCGGAGAAAAGATCTTTCGCTACGAGTCTTTCGTGGGCGACGAGACGATTATTTACGAGCTCAAGGGCGAGGCGTGGATTACGGATCCGCAGCTTACTGTGGAAGGCTGGTAGCTTTTAGTATTCGCAGACAGAATGTATATCGTAGTGGGGATGGGTATGTTTGCTAGGCGGCGAGGCGCTCTGCTGTTGGCCGTGGCGGTCATCGACGAGCGTTGCTGCGGCTTTTACACATGACTGGCGTGTACTAAATTCGTCTCAGTAAGTATGGAAATCGCTCATGCCTACGGGCTCGCTCCATAGTACGTCTACGTCTTCTACGCGCGAGAGACGGGGGCCCTGGCGCAGGAAGTGCAGCAAGTGCTCCAGTGCGTCTTCGGGGCCTTCGGCCACGACCTCCACCCGCCCGTCGGGCAGGTTTTCGGCGTAGCCGGCCAGGCCCAGCTCCAGGGCGTGTTTGCGGGCGAAGGCGCGGTAGCCCACGCCTTGTACCTGGCCGGAAACCAATACTACTACTCGTCGCTTCATACCACTACGTTACGTCACCAGCCTCCCTTCATCTATCCCAGATGCCGTTTAATACGATAGGTATGTGCGTTTTCGCAAGCGCTGGTTGCTACTGCTCCTGATTATCCTGGCCGCCCTACCGGGGTATCCGCCTTTTATAAACTTGGTACTCAAAAGGGCTTTGGCTGATGGGTCGGGGCGGATAACCTGGCGGAAGGTTTCTGGTTACGCACTAACCGGTTTGAACCTAGAGGGCGTAAACGCCAGCGGCGAAGGCTACCAAGTTCGCATCAAAAAGCTGCGGGTTGATTACAACTTGCTAGCCCTGGCCGGCGGCAAACTGCCATTGGCGCTCGAGCTGCGGGGTGGAAAGATAAAGCTGGATCCCGCGAAGCTAACAACCACCGCCGCAACGCCCGGCGCAAAAGGCGGCGGTTTCAGTTTGTTGCTGCGCAAGCTGGTTCTACAAGACGTCAAAATCGAGAGCGATGCTTGGCCCGAGTATGCATTGCCTTCTTACCGACTTGAAATAGGCGGTGAAATGCCCAATTTCGACTGGCGCTTGCAGACAGGCGATGGCGAGTTGGCTGGTCGCTTGAGCTATCTCAACACCCAGGCTTGGAAGACGACATTCCACGGCGACGTAGCCGTTAGCCGTTTTTGGTGGGACGGCAAACAAAAAGGGATTATCGAGGGCACTTTTGCCTTTGGCAAAGGCCATTGGCTTGGCAAGGCGAGGCTGACCGGCGGTAGCGTGGTTTTGGCGGGTTTTCCGGTGGAGCGCGTGAGCGGAGCGCTGGTTTATCGCGATCACGTTATCAAGACCGAACTCAGGGGGTTCTCTTTAGGGGGCGCCCTCGCCGGCAGCGGAGAGGTCGACATTCCAGCGCAAAAATATACTTTTCACGTTGAGGGCTCTCCTAAGCTGCAGGAGATGCTAAAACTGTGGAAAATCAGTCTTCCGGCCAGCGGCCAGGGCCCCTTGGTAATAGACGGAAGCGGCTGGGAAGACCTTAAGTTACGGGGGGTTTTTAGCGGGGCCGGCAGTTTTCTTTCCAGGAGGCTGGATTATAAAGGAGAATTCGACTTTGCCAGGGGTCAATTTTCATTGAAGAGCCGGGCGACGGGCAGCGTGCTCGACCGCTCCTGGAAGGCCGAGTTCCGCTGGCGTGACGGGGGATACCAGCTCTCGCTGAGCGATGACAAGGGGAGCCAAGCAGAGCTTCGGGGAGAGGGAGACGCCTATCGCGGCAGCGGCAGCGTGGTGTGGCCTTATCCGCTTCGCGGGAGCGCCTTCGTCTCCTTTGCGGGAAAGGGCGACGACTGGCGCGCACAGGTCGCCAGCCCCGACGTCGGCCTTTTGCTATTGAAAAAGCCGCTCGATCTATCGGGGGCGCTTTGCGGCAGGGGTATGGAAGTATCAGGACGCCTAGGGCCGCTAAGCCTGCGCGGCCGCTGGGACGACCTCGACCTGAGCCTGGCGGAGACGCCCTTGATCGTTGGCGAGGTTGCAGGAAGAGGACGCTGGAACGGCCACTTCGAGTTTAGCGGCGCCTATCGCTCGCCCTACGCCAGCATGCCTGTACGGGTCGTTCAGGACGGCCAGGTCTGGCGGCTCAGCGCGCCCGGGCACGGACAGGGTGAGTGGCGTGACGGCTCCTTTGCTTTCGAGCTGCGGCGGCTCGGCATAGACCTTTTGGGGGGGATGACGCTATCTGGTAATGCTCGTTGGCGACCCGCTGAGGGTTGGAGCGGCTCGCAAAGGCTTCGTGGCCCTTACCTTTCTCTCGACAGCCACCTTCGTGGCGACGCGCTAAATTTCAGCGGTGTTGCCGACACCCCCGCAGGCGAACTGCCCATTAGCGGCAGGGCCGACGCCAAGGGTTTGCTGGTGCGGTCCCAGAAGGCGGTGCTGGCTTATAGCAACGGTCAAATTTCTCTGAGCGGCAGGCTCGAGCTGGGGCCTTATTCATACAGCGGCGCGATGAGCAAGAGCGGGGAGGGGTGGTACGGCAAGGCCCGGCTGAGTTCTCCTTGGGCTAATGCAAATTTGATTGCCGACGGCGTCGTTAACGTGACCAGCGAGGGATTGCTGAACTTGCAAGGCAGATTGTGGCCCGATACTAAACTGAGCGGATCCTTGCGCTTGCCTCTCGGCGGCCGGTTTTCGGCGGCGGATCTGCCGGTGGCTGTGGCGGGAGACAGGGCCCGCATAGGCGATGGCTGGCTGGCGTTGCGCAGCCCGTTTGATTTTCAGCTCAAGATTCCCGTTGAGGGGTACGGCCACCAGGGACTGGTCTTGGCCGAGGGCGACTTTAGGGCGGCCAAGATACGTCTGCAGAGCGAGTGGGGAGAAGTCTTGTTGCAAGGCGCTTGGAAAGACATGAAACTCGCTGCGCGGCTGCGCCTGCCGCGTTTGGGCGAGGCGCGTCTCGCCGGTAGAGTAAACCTGCCCGCGCTAGCTTACCAGATAAAGGCTGAGCTCCCTGACGCCGGGGGCGAGGCGATAATAGAAGGCAAAAAACTGGCTTATGACTGGAGCGCTTCGCTGCAACGAGGGGCGCTGCAAGCACGGGGCGAGGGAAGAACGTTTAGCGCAAAACTGGACAATTTCGATTCTTCTTCCTACGGTCTACCCGGCCTTTGGAACGGCCGGTTGGCTTACCGCCAGGGCCTGGACGCCGACCTTGGCTACCGGGGGCCTTACGGCGACCTTATGCTCAAAGGTTTTGGCACGATACAAGTATCGGGATCCGGCAGAGGTTATCGCCTCGGCGGCTACTTTGACGCCGCCAGAGCCAACCTTATCGCCAAGATAAATGAACCGTATCTGGCGGGAGAGCTGAGCTTGCGGGGCCCCTGGGACTCTTTGAAGGCGCTGGGGGAGGGGTCTTGGCGCTTGCCCCTTTTGCGCAGCAGGCAGTGGACGTTCGCCGCCGACGTATCTAGCCGCACCTGGGGCTTGGCGGGGCCGCTGACTTTGCGGGGTAAGGGGCTGAGGTATCAGGGAAGTATAAGCTGGCGTGACGAACTCTACGGCAAGCCGCTACTGCTCACGGGCCGGTTGCGCGGAGAGGGCTCGAGGCTAAGGGGAGCTTTGGGTCTCTCCTTGGCCGGCTACAAGGTCAGGTCTAGCTTCGACTATGAAGACGACCTCAGCTTGGGAGTTCTTTTCCCGCGCGGCAGCGCGCGTTACGCTCACGGAGAGCTATCGTTGCGGGGTCTTGACCTGCAGCCGCTGGGTGAGGCCCTTGGCCTTGACCTCGGGGGGATGTTGGCGGGACGCTTGAATATAGTTCGGCTCCAGGGCAGCCTGGCGGGCTCGCTGCGCTACGGCGGGGAAAGCTTTGGGGTAAAACTCGCTCCCCAAGGCGACGACTGGACGCTCAGCCTTTACGACGCCGAGCGCGCTATGGGTCTGCGTCTGGGTAGCGCGGGAGGCGGTTATCTCGTTGGTTTGGGAGAGATTGCGGGCAGGCTGGATTTTGCCCATGCGTGGAGCGGGGCGCTCAACTACCGGAACGCCAGCTTTGCGGCCGGTGTGCGCGCCCTCGGGGACCACCTCGATTTTTCGCTCGACTACGGCAAGGAACACCTAAGAGGAACGTACCGGCCCGGCAGCGTCGCGGCTACGTGGCGTGGGCCCTTTTACGGCAACGTCGAGTTGCAGACTGGCGACTTGAGCTACCGAGCCAGAGCAGGCGTACGCCTGGCGCAGGTGGAGGGGTTGCTGGATATCAAGGGAGAGAAGGATTTTTGGTCCGGTAGAGGGTACCTGGTCAGTTACCAGCTCTTACCGCAGGCGGGCTCTCTCAGCGCCAGCGGGCGGGGTCTATCTTGGAAGGTGGGTTGGTACGCCCCGCTCAGCGTCGTTGCTAGCGGCCAGGCGGCGCGTCTAGAGACTTTGCGCCTCAGCGGCGCTGGCATTATAGGCGGCGTCTCTAAGGAGTGGGGCAGGGTCCGTAGCGACTTGAGTTTTGCAAAGGGCGTGTTCAGGGGCTCCCTAAGCGCCGCGGGAGAGGCTTGGAGTCTGCGGGCGCAGGGGCGGAACGAGCGTCTGATTCTCGCCGCCGAAGCTTATGGGATGACGCTATCCGGCAGTTCGGCTGCAGATGGAAGCCTGGACGTGGAGATGCATGGCGAAAGGCGGCTGCTTGGCGACAAGGTGACACTTGCGGGCAACCTGACCGGCGCCTGGTACCGCCCGCGGCTACACTCGCGGTTGCTACTAGAAGGCAGGGGGGGTAAGCAGCTCCACGCCAGTTTCGACTACCGGCGCGGCTGGTCGCTGCGAATGAAAGGGGACGGCCTGCTGCTGGAAGCCGACGGCAAGCGCACCAAGTTGCTGGCGCGAGGCTTTGACTTGGCTCCTTTTTTGGGGTTGCCGCTCAAGCTCGATGCCGCCGGCGACGGCGCTACGGCCGCTTTAGTCGCGCCTTTGCATGTCTACGGCGCTAGCTTAGACATGCGCGGAGAGTGGTATGGCGCCAGTAAGCGACTATACCTGAGAGGAACCTTGTTAGACGGCAAGGCGGCCATTGGCTGGTCTGCGGCGGAGGGAGCCAGTTTGAGTCTGGACCTGCCCAAGCCGCGCGTCAACGGCAACTTGTGGTACAGAAACGGTGAGCTCGGCGGGACGTTGGATGTTGACGCAACCTCGGCTAACGGAGGTATCCGCGGCCACCTGGACGCCGCGGCGCGGCGGCTACGGTTACGAGGATACGGAGAATACTCGGGAGAATTGCGGCTGGATCTGTCCCCACTCTCACTCTCTGGGGATCTTTCAGGGCCGGAGTGGTTCTTGAGCGGCAGCTTGGCAAAGGCTCCTTATGGTGTTTGGCTTGGTTCTATGAGAATGGTCTATCCTCGTGTGGGGGGGCTGTTATTCAGCGGCCAGGACAAGAAAATTAACGTGACGGGGACAGAGGGGCTCGAGCCTCTACGAGCCGCGATCCTTCCAGATGAGGGTGAGGTCAATTGGAGCTATCACGGAGATTTGCCAGACCATTTAGGCGAGTTGCAGGCGCAAGGCGCGTGGCCTTCGGCAGACTGGTTGCGGGGCGAGTGGTCTTATCTTAATCATCGAATACGGCTGCTGGGCAGGGGCGCGAGCCTCAAGATGGACGACTCCGGACTTGACGCCCGGCTTGGCGCCGGCGGTTTCGACGCTAAATTGAGCAACTTTGTCATAGCCGGCCTGCCGCTCTCCGGGACAATGAGCGGAGATTGGCGTTCTTTTAGTATCGACCTGACGGCTGCGGGTTTACGGGTGCAGGGCGGCGTTCTTCCGCAGACGGATTTGCAGCTGTCCGGTTGGCTGCAGGGGCGCGTTACCAGGAACGCACGCGGCTGGTCGGGCAGGCTTGACTTTACCGGAGGAGAAGCAAAGCTGGGAGGCGACGGGCTGATGCCCGAACTAGCGGGAACGTGGTATGGAAAGCAGTTCTCGCTGGCTTACCCTTTGTTGAGCCTGGGTGGCTTAGAGCTTAATTTAGAAAAGCGGGCGGCCAGGGGCGAGGTTGCCTTGGGCGATCTTCTCTTGCGCGGCGCCGGGGGGGCCCTGGCTCTTTCGTATCCCCTGCCCAAAGGAGAATTGCAGGCAAAGCTAGGCTTGCGACAGATGGACGTAGGAGTTTGGAGTACGACCGCGGGAAAAGGTCTGCTGGAATACAAGCCCGAGAGAGGATTTTCCGGAGAATTGTCCTTAGACCTCGGCGTTATCAGCCTGGATATGTTGGGAAAAGGCGGGGAGGTGGAGTATTCTGCTAATCACCCGTCTACTCCCTGGCTGCCATGGGGCGAGGGTAAGTTTAGCGGCGATTTCGCCTTGACGGGCGAGTGGCGCCTGGACTACCTGGCGCCGCGGGTCAGCCTGCGGTGCGGCGGTAAGGGATTAAAAGGATCTTTCGAACTCAAGTCTCCCTGGGGTGGGGGCGAGCTGCGCTACCAGGATGGTTGGCGCGGCGGTTTAAGTTTGCGCGGCTGGCCGGTGGCGCCGCTGGAAGCGGAGCTGTCCGGCGAGTTGCGCGTCGCGGACGGCGATATGGCTGCTTCCGGAGAGCTGGCAGGCAAGGCGGGGCGCCTCTCGTTCAGCCTGCGGGCCGACGCGCAGCGGTTATTGCCGAAGCTGGAGAATGTTTCTTTGGTGGTCGAAAACACCAGAATAGAATCGCTGCCGCGCTGGCTCAACAAGATTCCTTACGCTTCCGGCAGGGTTGACGGCACCTTTGGTTACGCCAAGGGGATGGTCTCGGGCCGGTTGGTTAGCAAGGGGCTGACGGTCGGGAAAGAAACTTTTCCGCTCGAGGCGGCCGTTTACTGGACGCGCGAATTGAAAACGCTCGAGCTGAACCTAGACCGCAGCCACATAACCGGCGAATGGCGGGGCAACAAGGTTTACCTGCAGGGGGAGACGGTGCGCCTGCCGCTTCACTTCCTGCTGGGAGCTTTCACCGGACCGCTGGAAGGTGTCGCTTACTGGACTGGCGCCCTCAAGGCCGACCTGCGTCTCGACGACTTACGCAAGAGCTACGTGGTGTTGGCTGGGGAGCGGTTGCAGTTTTCCGGGGGCGGCGATGACCTGAGAGGCAGCGGTGCCATGCGCTACCAAGACGGCGTCTTTTACCTGGACAAGCTGGATATCGCTGGCAAGGGTAGTTGGCGCGGTTCCGGTTATTACGGGCCAGACGACGCAGATTTGGTAATAGAGGTCAAAAACACCGTCTTTACGCCCATCTTGGCCCTTTTGCCGCAGCTGCGCCGTTACAAGGCCGCCGCCGCCGGCGGTTTGACGCTGAGCGCCAAAGGCCGCAACGCCACCCTAAAGCTCGACGACCTCAGCTTTTCCCTGGCCGGGTTGCACGGACGGATAGGGCGCACGGTCGTGGTCAAGAGAGGAGAAAATCTGGACCTGCAGAGCGAGATAGAACTCGAAAAACCATATCGCTCCAAAGTTACCGTCAAGGGTTCCGGGACAACTAGCAGTCTGCCTCTGCAAATACACGGCGACGCCGACCTGCCGTTGCTAGGTAGATTAGATAATATCGCTGGTAAACTGATATATCCAAAGGGAACAATATCACTAAATTCTAACGACGCCACGATAAATGGCAGTCTGTGGCCCCTCAAACTCAGCCTTAGCGGCGAGCTTCCGGTAGCGATGCCGCAGAAATATCTAAAGTCGGGGCTCGTCAAACCCAAGCTGAACCTGAGATACCAAAAGGGCGAGTACCTCCTCTCAGGCGCTATAAAAGTGGAAAGGGCGGTGCTGGCTCGGCCAGAGGGCAAGAAGGCGGTTAGCTTCGAACAAAAACGCTACACTTTGCCGCTGCGCTTTGAAAAAGTGCACATTTTTAGCAATGGCGGAATACTAGTGCGGGAGCCTCTGGCCAAGGGGGAGGCAAAAGGCGACGTCTATCTCAGCGGCAGCCTGGCCGACCCTTATCTTAGTGGTCGGGCTGACGCCATATGGGGAGAGTTCTTCTTGGGCAGGCACCGCTTTGCAGTAGATGAGGGCTGGGCCGAGTTCGATCCCTCGGGTGGGTTGTACCCTCGCATCTACCTCAAAGCGCACTCCGAGGTGAAGAGCGGCGACGACTACCTGCAGCTATACCTGCAGACGGACGGTTCTTTCGTCAAAGAAGGGAAACGTGCGCGTCTGGTTCTCAAGCCGCGCATTTGGGCGGAGAAGAACGGTAAGGCCCTTCCCTATAGCCAAGAAGAACTGCTGCAATTGCTCGCCCTGGGCGACAACGTCGGCGTGGCCGAGGGGGCGGCCTCGCTGGCCATCCAGAACCTTCTCATAGCGCAGCTGGAATACCAGTTGAGCAAGGCGCTGGGCCTCGATATATTCACCCTTGACACCAACGTATTTTCCGGTGGTCCGGTAGAAACCACGCAATTCACCATCGGCAAGTACGTCAGCACCGGCCTGTTGCTTACCTACTCCATAAACTTGCAAGGGCAGCAGGCCATCGGCGCGGAATACCGTCTGGATAACCTGCGTCTGCGCGTAGAAAGCAAGCTGGGTGGGGACATAGTGGAACCGCAGGTGCGTTTCTCCATGATCTACGCGATCAACCCCGACCTCGACTTAATCCTCAGGTTGCGCACCGGCAAGATGCTGCTCGGTTTGGAATGGCGTTTTTAATTACTTTCCAACACAGAAATTACTGAATATCCGGGCTATCGTCTCCTCGTCAACGTTCTCGCCGCTGACTTGCGCCAGCGCACGCGTGGCCGCTTCTATTCCCATGCCCATCAGGTCTTCAGGCGCCTTTCGCGCTTCTCGCAGCAGGTCCCGCGCTTCTCGCAGCGTTTCCGCCTGGCGCTCGCTCACCAACCAGACCTCCTTGCTATCGGCGCCGCCCAGCAATTTACTTTTTATTGCTTCTCGAAGCTCGTTCAGGCCCGCGCCGCTGACGCTGGATACCGCTAAAAAGCGCTCGTCGCTCCAGACAGCCGGCAGGTCGCACTTGCTGGCTATCCTGACGGTGCGTGACCAGGGAAGGTCCGGTTCCGGCGGGCGGGGACTGGATGAATCAACCAGATATAGAACCAGGTCGGCGGCGGCGGCAATAGCAATGGCGTTTTCCACGCCGGCGGCCTCCACCGGGTCCTCGCTCTGGCGGATACCCGCGGTGTCCACCGCCAACAGCGGCACACCGCCTATCTCCAGCGGCGCTTCCAGGTAGTCGCGGGTGGTGCCAGGTTCGTTGGCGACCAGCGCGCGCCTGTAACCGAGTAACGCGTTCAGCAAACTCGATTTGCCGGCGTTGGGTGCGCCGATGATGGCCAAACGCGCCCCCTGTAGCAGTTTTCTGCCGGCGCTGGCCGTGGCCAGCAGGTTTTCCAGCCTGGTGATGGCCCGGTCTATTAGAGAATGGGCCGAGTGGGGTTCCACTCCCTCCTCCGGATAATCGAGCAGCGCCTGGATGTGGGAAAGCAGCCCTAAAAGGTCGTCATTGATCGAGGCGATTTCTGCGGAGAGGCGGCGGTTCAGGCCCAGTAGAGCCTGGCGCCGGGCGCTGTCGCTTTGCGCCTCCACCAGCGCCAGCACGCTCTCGGCCTGCGCCAGGTCGATGCGGCCGTTGAGGAAAGCGCGCAAGGTGAACTCTCCGGGAGCCGCCACCCGGCAGCCCTGGTCCAGTAGCAGTTGCAGCACGCGACGCAAGACCGCCGCTGAGCCGTGGGTTTGCAACTCGACGGCGTCTTCGCCGGTGTACGAGCGGGGCGCCCTAAAGACCAGCAGCAGCGCTTCGTCTATCAACTCGCCAGACACCGGGTCCCGCACGAAGCCGTGCCAGAAGCGCCCGCCAGGACTATTTTGCGGGTCATGACCTTGCCATATGGCTTTGCAGACGGCAAGCGCCCGAGGTCCGCTGACGCGCACGACGCCAATGCCGCCGCTGCCGGCGGGGGTGGCCACGGCGGCGATGGTGTCGTGGCGGCTGGGGAGCATCTTAAAAGGCCGCGCGGGCGGCTTCGACGGTTTTGAAAATGTCTTCTTCCGTATGCGCCGCAGAGATAAAGCCCGATTCGAAGGCCGAGGGCGGCCAGTAGACGCCCCTATCCAGCAAGCCGGAAAAGAACTTCTTGAAGATGGCGGTGTCGGTCTTGGCGGCGTCGTCGAAGGTCGTAACCGGTCCCTCGGTGAAGAAGACCGTTATCATCGAGCCCACACGGTTGATGCTGAAGGGTGCTCCGGCCGCTTGCAGTACCTCGGTGAGTCCGTTCTGCAGCAGCGCGCCCGTCTGCTCCAGCTTCTCGTAGATACCAGGATTTTCGGCCAGCTCACGCAGCGTCGCCAGCCCGGCGGCCATGGCCAGAGGGTTGCCCGAGAGAGTGCCCGCTTGGTAGACGGGGCCTTCGGGGGCGACCTGGGCCATCACTTCGGCGCGGCCGCCGTAGGCCGCGGCGGGCAGCCCGCCGCCCAGGATCTTGCCCAGGGTGACCAGGTCGGGCTCTAAGCCGTAGCGTTCCGTGGCGCCCCCCGGAGCCAGCCGGAAGCCGGTCATGACCTCGTCGGCGATGAGGAGCGCGCCGTACTCGCGGGTCAAACGCCTGAGCGCGCTCAGGAACTCTTCAGTCGGCGGGATTACCCCGGCGTTGCCCATCACCGGCTCGAAGATGACGGCGGCGAGGCGTTCGCCGTGGCGCGCGAAGACCCCTTCCAGGGCTTCCGCGTCGTTGTAACGCCCCACCAGCGTAAGTTTGGCGTAGTCCTCGGGGACGCCGGCGCTCGAAGGCTGGCCGAAAGTGAGCGCGCCGGAACCGGCCTCTACCAATAGGCCGTCGGCGTGGCCGTGGTAGTTTCCCTTGAATTTGAGAATGTAATCGCGACCGGTGTAGCCGCGGGCTACGCGCAAGGCGCTCATGGTGGCCTCGGTTCCGGAACTGACGAACCGCAGCCGCTGCAGCTGCGGATATACCTCGGTAACGGCTTTGGCCAGCTCCACTTCCAAGGGGTGAGGCGCGCCGAATCCCAGTCCGTTAGCGGCGACTTCTTGTACCGCCTTTATTACCGCAGGGTGGGCGTGGCCTAGTATCATCGGTCCCCAGCTGCCGACGTAGTCTACGTACTCATTGCCGTCGGCGTCCCATATCTTGCTTCCGGAACCACGCACTAAAAATCGCGGCGTGCCGCCGACGGAGCCAAAAGCCCGCACCGGGCTGGATACCCCCCCGGGTATCAGCGCGCGGGCCTGAGAGAATAGGAGTTCGCTTTGCCGTGTCTGCATGCTTCTTACAGGTTAAACCCAGTGGCGGCGGCGGGCAATTCTACCTGGGCGCTTACCGCGGCGTCGCCTTTGGCGCTAGCGGCCTGCGCTAGGACTCTCCCAGCGGTCACTATGCTGCTCCTGCCTTCGAAATGTAGCTGATAGAAATCACCGTTCAACATAGGGTTGACGCCGTAAATTAGGTTTTCTCGTTCGCGTAGCTTGTCGGTTAGCCCTTTGCGCATCCAGACTTCCCCCTCGACCCGAGTCGGGTCGGCGCTCCAGGGTCCGTCCCAGCGCGCCGAGTTGGCCGAGGGCTGTACCACCAGCCAGGCGCCGCCGGCGTCGAGGCGCTCTATCAGACCCTCGTAAAAGGCGTCCAGGCAGATTAGAACCCCCAAGACGCCCAGTCGTGTTCTGAGCAGGTGAGGTCCGAAAACTCCGGGCTTGAGCATGGCCGACCGCTCACCTGCTGTCAGGTGAATTTTACTGAGGCGCGTCAAAATGCGCCCGCGAGGGGAGAAAACCGCCAGCCAGTTGCGGGGCGCAGGAGAAGGAGGGTGGAGTCCTTTTGCGGGTTCGTCGTCCATTACCGGTCCGAAGAGCGAACCGGCAATTAGGTAAGAGCCGCTGGCGCGGGCGGCTTCGCTGAAAGCCTGCTGGTAGACAGGCCAGATGGTGGGCATGCGTAAGCGATATAGCAACGCCGGATGGGGGTGGCGTAAAAGCTCGAGCGGCCTTCCTAGCAACAACCTCATACCGGCCGCCAGCGCGCTAGGGGCATTACGCACCGCCGACGCGGTCTCCAGCCAGAAAGTCAGCGGCATAGCGTAGGCTTCCGGAAAGGCGACTACGCGCGGTATGTCGTCGGGTACGCCCGCCACCGCGGTTTTCGCGAGCGCAATGGTCCGCTGCGTGAAGGACGTGGCGGAATAGTAGTCTTCCGCGCGCAGCTGATACTGCACCGCCGCTAAGTGAACGCGCATACCAACAGGCTACCGCAAGTCGGCGGCCCGCGAGGTATTGCCCAGACGTGTAAAAATCAGCCGTTTGTGCTACACTCTTATACGCGTCTATACCCCCTTGGGGGTATCAGCAGCTAACCAAGGAGGAATAATGCCGTTACTGGGAGAACAAGAACAACAAATCGTACGCGACCGTCTGGGCAATCTTACCCGCGACGTCGAAGTAGTGCTCTTCACCGATAGCTCGACGATAGTCGCGCCCGGTAAGGAGCCTTGCATGTACTGCAAGGAGACTCAGCAGTTACTGGAGGAGATAGCGCCTCTTTCCGACAAAGTACACCTGGTCGTAATAGACATTTCCAGCCCTGAGGGCAAGGAGAAAGCTAGCGAGATGTCGGTAGAGGCGGCGCCGACGATAATCATCCGCGAGCAGGGCAGCGACTCCGTAAACGTTCGTTACCGCGGGATCCCCGCGGGCTATGAGTTCGCCAGTTTGCTGGAGGACCTGGAAATGGTCGGGCGCGACGGCCACGGCCTCCCCGAGGACGTGGTAAAGGAGCTCAACGACCTTCCCTCGCTGGTGACCATGCAGGTCTTCGTCACCCCTACCTGCCCTTACTGCCCGCAGGCGGTGCGCGTTTCTCACCGCTTCGCCTACGCCTCTCCCAAGATCATGGGCGAGATGGTGGAAGCGCAGGAGTTCCCGGCGCTCTCACAGAAATACAACATCAGCGGCGTCCCCGACGCCATCATTAACGGCGGCGTGCAGCGCGTGTTGGGCGCCCAGCCCGTTTCCGCCTTCCTCGAGGCCGTCAAGAAGGCCGTCGCCGCTACCGCTTAAGGCATCGTGACGGGATAGCGACGGGGGCGCACACCTCCGTCGCTTTATGATTGGGTAGAGATGAAGAGAATAATATTACTGTTTTCTTTGCTGGCTCTGGTTTCGTGCGCCGCAAAAGGGTCGTACAAGAACGTTTCCGCCGACGACCTGTACGCTCAGCTAGGGAAGAGCGGCGTGTTGATAGTCGACGTGCGCACTCCTACGGAGTACGCCCAGGGGCACATTCCCGGAGCCGTAAACGACCCGCTGGGCCGCATCAATACCTGGGCCAAAAACCTGCCCCACAACGAGCCTGTTTATCTCTACTGCCACAGTGGCAACCGCAGCCGGCAGGCGGCCGAAGAGCTCAAGAAGAGGGGCTTCAACAACGTCTATAATGAAACGGGCGGCATTATTTCCTGGCAAAAGAGGAACTATCCGCTAACGCGATGAAGGTGAACCATGAAAGGTAAAGTCAACTACTCGGCGCTGGTAATACTCTTGGTGGCTGTATTGGGCTTGGGCTGGTTGCTGCTTTCCCCCAATAAGGCGGGCGGCGGCCAAGGAGACAT
Organism: Thermaceae bacterium; assembly: GCA_026987375.1. GTDB lineage: Bacteria > Deinococcota > Deinococci > Deinococcales > Marinithermaceae > Oceanithermus. The sequence goes on from JALSMT010000112.1 coordinate 14,600, forward strand.
TCCCGCAGTGACGCTGCCCAGGCTGGGCGGCGGGCAGGTCAGCCTTACGCAGTTCTCCGGCAAACCGCTCGTTCTCAACCTCTGGGCTACCTGGTGCCCCCCTTGCCGCTTCGAGATGCCGCTGCTTACCAAGGCCGCCTCGGAGCACAGCGACGTGGTCTTCGTCTTCGCGGCTCAAGACCGCGGCGACACCGCCAGCGCGGTCAGGCGCTATCTAGACGAAACCGGTCTGGTGCAGGGCTGGTCTTTGCTAGACGCTAGAAACGTCTTGCAAGAGAAGCTGCATACCACCGGCCTGCCTACTACGTATTTCTTTGACCGCAAGGGCAAGCTGGTGGCCAAGCACGTCGGCGCCATTAGCCCTGAGATACTGTCCCAGGCGCTGGCGGAGATAACTAAATAGAACCCGCTTTGCGGCTAAAGGGGCGCCTTGGCGCCCCTTTGCTTCTAGGCGCGAATACGGCTAGCAGAATGTCTGTGATTAGCAAAAAGAGTCTTCGAGCTATGCGGTTCCCTAAGGTGCTCACCGCGCAGAAGGCGACGCTTCCGATAGCAGTCACGGGCCTGTCGGGATGGCAAGAGGGGCTGGCTGAGCGCGGCCCAGGGGTCAGCTAACCGCCCGCAAAGGCTCTCATTCGGCGGCATGGCGCCTTGCGAAGGCGTTCTCGGCTCGCCGCCGCGGCCGCGACTCGGCCCCAATCAGTCCCGCTCGAAACGGTAAACGCCGTCTTGCAGGCGGCAAAGTCCGCGCTGCAGCAGGTTTTGCATGACGGCCTTAGCAGTGTCTTCGTCTAACCCGGCGCGCACCAGGTCTTCCAGCCTGAGCTGTCCGCCGCGACGCCAGGCGGTTTTAAAGGCCAGGCTTTCGGCGGCGTCCAGACTAAGGCCGCCAAGGACTAGTTTGCGGTTCCAGCGGCCGATCAGCACCGCCAAGGCCATTCCGCTCAGCACCGTAAAAGTGAACGAGCCCCCAGTAGCAAAAAAGCCTAGGGAAGCGCCCAAGACGTAGGCGGCAAGTAGCAGCGCCGCATGGGGAGCGTCAATGGGGCGCGGCGGTTTGCTGAGCAGATAAGAGACCAGAACGCTCAGCGCCAGCAGGGTATACTGCAAAGCCGCCGTCACGCCCTTTCCCCCGGCGCTAGTAGCCTCTCGTTCGCCCTGCCCAGGAGCAGGTGGGGTGTCGCCTGCTCGATGGTTGCGCGGTAGAGCCCGGGTCCGGACACGCCCTCGCGCTCGAGGAGCACCGGGTGGTTGCTCTGGTCGTGCCCCTCGACCCAGGCGTCGTCCTTGGCGACGCCGCGGACCAGTACCTCTACGCTGCGCCCCACCCAGGAGCGGTTTCTCTTCAGACTCCACTCTTTTTGCTTTTCTATCAGCCGCTGCAGGCGTTCCACTTTTACCTCGCGGGGCATATCGGGGAAGTTTTCGGCGCTGGCCGTACCGGGGCGGGGAGAGTAGATGAACATGTAAGCGGAGTCGAAGCCGACCTCGTCGTAAAGGCTGAGAGTTTCTTGAAAGTCTTCTTCGCTTTCGCCGGGAAAACCGACGATGATGTCGGTCGTCAAAACCAGGTCGGGCAGCGCGCGGCGCAGCTTTTCTACGCGCTCCAGGTAATAGTCGCGGCGGTACTCGCGCGCCATTCGCTTGAGCACCTTGTCGGAACCGGACTGCACGGGCAGGTGGACGTACTGGCCTACGGCCGCGGTCTCGGCGATGGCGGAAATGATGCGGTCGCTGAAATTCATGGGATGACTGGTTACGAAGCGCAGCCGGCGAACTCCCAAAGCCGCAACCTGTCTTATCAGGTCGGCAAAATCGGGGTAAGAGGGGTCGTCTTTGCCGTAAGAGTTTACGTTCTGGCCTAGCAGGGTTACTTCTACTACGCCGGCCGCCAGCAGGCGCTCTACTTCTTTGAGTATCAGGCCGGGCCGCCGACTGATTTCGGGGCCGCGGGTGGAGGGCACTACGCAGTAGGTGCAGTGGTGATCGCAGCCGCGTATCAGCGTTACGAAGGCGCTCAAGCCGCGGGGCGGCGGAGGTATCAGCTCGTCGACCTCAGGGTAAAAGCCGCTGTCCCAAAAGGCCTCGTTTTCCCGCGCGACCTTGCTGACGGCCTCGCTGATCTTATGTATGGCGCCCGCTCCCAGCAGTACGTCAACCCCAAACTTCTCGGCTATCAGCCTTCCTTCCTGCAGGCTGGCTAGGCAGCCCATCATGCCGATGAAGAAGGGCGTCTTGCGCTCGCGCTTTTCTTTGCGGAGGTTGCCAAGCAAACTTTTTACCTTATCGACGGGTTTGCCGCGCACGGCGCAGGTATTGACGATCACAAAGTTGGCCTCGGCCACCGTTTCTACTAGGGCGGCTCCGCTGGCCGCTAGTTCGCTGGCGACGAGGTGGGTGTCGTACTCGTTCATCTGACAGCCGTAGGTGATTAGTTTTACGCGCAGGTCTTTCAAGTTTCCTCCAGGAGGGCCGGGGGTATCCCGGGTCCCGCGTAAGGCTTAGCCTAGCATGCCTTTACCAGAGGACGAAGGCTGTCTCGTAAGGATTTGCAAAGTACGGATGGCGCGCCGCCAGCCTGACGCCGTAGACGTAGCTGCCGGGCCTGTGGGGGTGGTAACTGACGTGGTAATAAAGCTGTCCATCGCGATTCTCAACCAGGTCGAAAGCGGCGTTTTCCAAAGGGCCGTTTGGCCCGCGGCGCACCAGCAGCTCAAGCGCCAGGTGCTCTGCTGCTATTCCCGCCGGGTCTACGCGGGCGTTTATCTCTAGGCGCTTGCCGTTGAGGCGTACGTCGCCGGGGGCGTCTACTACTAAGCGGACGTGGGGCCATTTTTGCTTGATCGCGTGTTTCCATTCGGCCAGCTGCCGTGCGGCCGAGTAGTCGTCGGCGCTGAGCTCGAGCCCGTGCCTTTCGGCCTTGCTGTAGTAGGCGGCTACGTAATCTTTGAGCATCCGCTCAGCGGAAAAACGGGAGCCGGCGGTGAGTATGCTGCGCCGCACCCGGGAGAGCCAGCCGGTGGGGACGCCCGCGGCGTCGCGGGCGTAATAAAGAGGCAGGATCTCGTGTTCCAGGGTGTCGTATAGGCTGGCCGCGTCCGCCGCGTCTTGCGCCGCCAGCGAGTCGAAGCTCCTCTCTGCGCCTATGGCCCAGCCGTTCTGACCGTCGTAAGCTTCGGCCCACCAACCGTCCAGGACGCTGAAGTTGACGCCGCCGTTGAGAGCCGACTTCATGCCTGAAGTTCCCGAGGCCTCCATCGGCCTCCTGGGAGTATTGAGCCAGAGGTCGGCCCCGAACACCAGCGAGCGCGCTAAGGCTATGTCGTAGTCTTCTAGAACAATTATGCGGTCTTCTAGTTCGTGTTCGCGGATGAGACGGACAATCTTCTGGATTATCTGTTTGCCGGGTTCATCTTTGGGGTGAGCCTTTCCGGCGAAGATTATCTGTATGGGATACGGGCCGTTGACTATCGCCTTGAGCCTTTCGGGGTCGTGGAATAACAAGTCGGCCCTTTTGTAGGTGGCGAAGCGGCGGGCGAAAACCGCCGTCAGGGTGCCCGGATCAAACGCTCTTTCGGCGGCGCGCAAGCGGGCGGGGGGCTCGCCGGCGCGCAAGCGCTGCTCTTGCAGGCGGCTTCTGACGTCGCGGATCAGCGACTCGCGCAAGAAGCCGCGGGCCTTCCATAGCTCGGCGGACGGCAAGCGATCGACTTTCCAGGAGGCTGGGTTGCTGACGTTTTCCATCCAGTCCTCGGTAAAGCTGCGCTCGTAGAGGTCGCGCAGCACCGGCGCCAGCCAAGTCCAGGTATGAACCCCGTTAGTGACGTGTCCGATGGGGACCTCTTCGGGCTCGAGCCCGGGCCAGAGGTCTTTGAACATGCGCCGTGAGACGTCGCCGTGCAGTCGCGAAACGCCGCCGGCGTAACGGCTGGCGCGCAGCGCCAGCACCGACATCGAAAAGACCTCGCCGCCGTCGCGCTTTTCGCGCGCCAGATCAAAGAGCGCCTCTTTGCTCATGCCCAGTTTGTCCCACCACCCTGAGAGGTAGCGGCTTACCTGCTCGAAGGGAAAAACGTCGTGCCCGGCGGGAACGGGTGTGTGAGTAGTAAAGATGGTGTTGGCGGCGCTGGCTTCAATGGCGGCGTCCAGCGGCAGGCCTTTCTGCACCAGCTCGCGTACCCGCTCCAGGGCTATGAAAGCAGAGTGGCCTTCATTCATGTGCCAGACCTGGGGTTCGACCTTTAAGCGTCTCAGCAGACGCACGCCGCCGATTCCCAGTACGATCTCCTGGCGGATGCGCATTCCCGGCTCGGCGTTGTAAAGTTCGGCGGTTATCTCGCGATCCGCTTCGTCGTTTTCGGGCAGGTCGCTACTCAGCAGGTAGACGACGGCGTTGGCGACCTGCACCTTGTAGGCGACTAGCTGAACGGTGCGACCTTCTATCTCGACGCTGACTTTTACGGGGTTGCCGTCTTCTCCTTGGACTATGGTCAGCGGCAGGTCTTCGGGCCGCAGATTTTCGTGGTACTCGCTCTGCACCCCTTCGGGAGAGATGTGCTGGTGGAAGTAGCCGCGGTGGTAGAAAAGCCCTATTCCAACGAGATTGAGGCCCAGGTTGGCGGCGGCTTTGACGTGGTCGCCGGCCAGTATTCCCAGCCCTCCGGCGTAGATGGGCAGCGATTCGTGAAAGCCGTACTCCGCCGAAAAGTAGGCGATGACGCCGCTGCTCGGGCGCGGCCTGCTTTCCAGGTGCGAGAGGAAGCTCTGATAAACCGCCTCGACGCTGGCGACGTACTCGGGGTCGGCGGCCAGGTCGGCCAGCCTTTCGGGCCTGGCCTCGAGCAACAGTTTTACGGGGTTGTGGCGGCACTTTTCCCAAAGCGCGGGGTTAATCTTGCGGTACAATTCCTGTGCCGATGGGGTCCAACTCCACCAGAGCCAGACGTTGTACGCCATCTTGCCCAGGGGCTTGAGAGGCTCCGGCAGTTCTGGCAGTTCGGTTATGCGTCCTAGTATCTTCACGGTGCCTCCTGCTGCCGCTGATTTTAGCACGTCGCCGCCTCCGTTGGAAACGCTACCAAGGCGCCGCTGCCGCCGTTAGTGTGGTAGGCTAAAGCCCCGGAGGGCAAGATGAAGTACATATTCGTGACAGGCGGGGTCGTTAGTTCTTTGGGCAAGGGAATCGTGACCTCGTCACTGGGCGCAATTCTGCGGGCGCGCGGCTACAAGGTCACGGCCGTCAAAGTAGACCCCTACATCAACGTTGACGCCGGGACCATGCGCCCTTACGAACACGGCGAGGTGTTCGTTACAGCCGACGGCGCCGAAACCGACCTGGATATCGGCCATTACGAGAGATTTTTGGACATTGACCTGGGGCGCGCCAACAACATCACCACCGGGCAGGTCTATAAGGCGGTAATCGAGCGCGAGCGAAAAGGGGAGTACCTTTCGCAGACCGTGCAAGTGATCCCGCACGTTACCGATGAGATAAAGAATCGTATCCGCAGCGCAGCCCAGGAGCAAGACGTCGAAGTGGCGATCGTTGAGATAGGCGGAACGGTGGGCGACATCGAAAGCCTGCCCTTCCTCGAGGCCATCAGGCAGTTTCAGTTTGATGAAGAAGACGGCGACGTAATGTACCTCCACCTGACGCTGGTGCCTTACCTGCAGACCTCCGAGGAGTTCAAGACGAAGCCCACTCAGCACTCGGTGGCGACCCTCCGCGGCGTAGGCATTCAACCCGACGCCATAGTTTTACGCTCCGAAAAAGAACCCCCGCAGGAAGCCTACAAAAAGGTGGCGCTCTTTACCAACGTTCGCCCCGAGGCGGTTTTCGCCAGTTACAACGTTCCCGACATATACCAGGTGCCGCTAGTGCTGGAAGAGCAGGGGCTCGGCAAGCTGGTGGAAAAAAAGTTGCGGCTCGAGCCCGTCTTTCCCAATCTCGGCATTTGGAGCGACGCGGTAAAGGTTCTGCGCAGCCCCGAAGACACCGTCACCATAGGAATCGCCGGCAAGTACGTCAAGATGCCCGACGCTTACTTATCCCTTTTAGAAGCCCTCAAGCACGGCGGCATTAAGAACCGCGTAAAGGTCGAGGTCAACTGGATAGACGCCGAGGGCTTGGTGGAGGGCGACATTAGCGATAAGTTCCGTGGGGTAGACGCGGTGCTGGTGCCGGGAGGTTTCGGCATCCGCGGCATAGAGGGAAAGATAAAGGCGGCGCAGTATGCGCGCGAACGCCAGATTCCCTATCTGGGTATATGCCTGGGTCTGCAGGTGGCGACCATCGAATACGCCCGTAACGTCGCCGGCTTGGAGGGGGCCAACTCGACCGAGTTCGATCCTTACACGCCCCATCCCGTGATAGACCTGATGCCCGAGCAGCTGGAGGTCGAGGGCCTCGGCGGCACCATGCGCCTGGGGAACTGGCCCATGAAGATAAAACCGGGCACGCTCTTGGCCAGGGTATACAGCGGCGCACAGCTCGTTTACGAGAGGCACCGTCACCGCTATGAGGTGAACCCCGACTACGTGGAACGACTAAGCGACTCCGGTTTGCAAATTAGCGGAGTCACCCCGGGCATGGCGGGCCGCGGCGCCGGTCTGGTAGAGGCGGTAGAGTTGGACGGCCACCCTTTCTTCTTGGCCCTGCAGTCTCACCCCGAGTTTAAGAGCCGGCCGATGAGGCCCAGCCCTCCCTTCGCTGCTTTCGTGGAGGCGGCGTTACGTTACCGCCGCGCCCGCAGAAAGCTGGCGCAGGGAGCTAGCGGCTCCGCTGAACCGGCCTGAGGCGATCAGGAGATACTGTCAGCAAACTGTTTAGCCGTGCGTCCTGAAAAGCCGTGCCCCTCGATCGCGAAGCGCAGCGCCGCCGCTTTGGCGGCTTCGTCTAGCTCGTCTAGGCCCAGGTGACGGGCGACCGCGCGCAGGTAGAGTTTTTTGTCGAAGGGCGGGAAGGTGAGCTGCAACGCAAAACGGTCCGCCAGCGCCAGCTTTTCTTGCAAAGAGTCCCAGGCGGCCGGTTCCGCCCCCGGGTCGGGGCGTTCGTTCCAGCTTTCACCCACTATGTTCTTGCGGTTGGAGGTAGCTATCAGCATGACGTTTTCGGGCCTGGCCCAGACTGCGCCGTCTAGTATGGCTTTTATCTTGCGCCAGCCGCGATCAGCGGAATCGTAGGCCAGATCGTCAATATACAGCACGAACTTTTGCGGCAGGCCGCGCAGTATGTTCATTAGTTCGGACAAGCTGGCTAGGCCTTCGGGCATGATCTCGACGAGGCGCAGGCCTTGCGGGCCGAAGAGCGTCCTGAGCGCCTTTACGGCGGTAGACTTACCGGTGCCGCGAGCGCCATAGAGCAAAACGCTAGCCGCCGGTTTGCCCTTCATCAAGCGGGAGACGCTTTGCAGAAGCATTTTCAGCTGCTTTTCGTAACCAACGAGCACAGAAATATCCGCGGGGTCCGGCGTCTGTACCACCGCCAGCTCGCCGTTCCAAGTAAAAGCCGTTTGGCAACTGAAGGGGGCGTAGCCGTGTTTGCGAAACAGGGCGGCCAGGCCTTCGGCGTTGCCGCGCTCGAGCACCTCAAGGGCCTCCCACTCGGCCTCGCTGGCCTCGCGGCAGCCTAGATCGCTGAGAGCGTGGTTTTTCTGCAGCCAGGAGCGCAGCTCGCGGAGGCGCGAGAGGTCTTCGTCTAACAAGCGCGCCAGCCCGGCGGGGCTGGAGTTCATCATTCTGCGCGCCAGGTCGTCCGCCTGGAATAGCGACAGCGCCAGCAGCCAGCTCCAAGGGTCGCCGTGGGGGAGCGTAGCGCTTAGCAGCGCAGGAATGGGATCTTCGTCGAATACCCCCTCGGGAACGGGGACGATACGCGGTTTGGGGGGTCGCATGGCTCTATCTTAACGAAAGCGCCCCCCGCAGGGGGCGTTTTGGTGGGCCGTGTAGGACTCGAACCTACAACCAACCGATTAAGAGTCGGTGGCTCTGCCAAATTGAGCTAACGGCCCAAGGCCAAGGAACACTCTAGCTCGAAATGGGCCCTTAGTCAAGCTACGTGCGGCCCAGACGTCCTTTTTTACGAGACAGAGGCCCCGCAGGGCCTCTTTTGTCAGGTTGGCTTCTATTTGTAGGCGGCGTACTTTTTCGCGACGACGTCAAAGTTGACGACGTTCCAGTAGGCGGCGATGTACTCGGGGCGGCGGTTCTGGTACTTGAGATAGTAGGCGTGTTCCCAGACGTCCAGGCCCATTATGGGGGTGAAACCCTGCATTACCGGATTGTCTTGGTTGGCGGTAGAGAAGACGTGCAGTTTACCCCAGGGGTCGAGGGCCAGCCAGGCCCAGCCGGAGCCGAAGCGGGTGGCGGCCGCTTTGGAGAAGACGTCTTTGAAAGCCTCGAAAGAACCGAAAGCGGCTTCGATAGCCTTGCTGAGCTCTCCGCTGGGGGCGTTAGACCCGCCGGGGGCGATGACCTCCCAAAAGAGGCTGTGGTTGAGGTGGCCGCCGCCGTTGTTGCGCACCGCGGTCTGTATATCCGCGGGCAGGGCGGCCAGGTGAGTGAGCAGCTCCTCGGCGCTGGCGCCGTGCAGATAGGGGTGGTCCGCCAGGGCTTTGTTCAGATTGTTGACGTAGCCGCCGTGGTGCTTGGTGTGGTGGATTTCCATCGTGCGGGCGTCAATGTACGGCTCCAGGGCGGCGTAGTCGTAACCGAGCGGGGGTAGTTCAAAAGGGTATGCCATATTAGATCCTCTCCTTGCGCTTTCGCGCAGACCTTACTATACCACACTAAAATGCTCAAGATTAAATTGCCGCGCAGAAAAGGAAAAGCGGCGGAGATTCGCCCCGCCGCTTTAGGCAAGCGGCTTTAGTGTTTGGGAGTGCCGGGCTCGGTCATGCGCCAGGGGTCGAGCAGCCTTTCCAGCTCTTCTTCGGGCAGTACGCCTTCCTCCAGGCACACTTGCCGCACCGTCTTGCCTTCCTTGATAGACTTCTTGGCTATCTGCGAGGCGCGGTCGTAGCCGATTACCGGCGCCAAGCTGGTCACCATCGCCAGGCTCCACTCCACGTAACTGGCGGCCTTCTCGCGGTCGGCGTCCATGCCGTAGACGGCTTTCTCGGCAAAGGCGGAGATGGCGTTGCCGAGGAAGGTTATGGATTCCAGCAGATTGCGCGCGATTACGGGCATCATTACGTTGAGGTCGAGGTTGCCGTGGGTGTTGGCCAGCTGTACGGTGGCGGCGTTGCCGATTACTTGCGCAGAAACCATCATCAGCGCTTCCGACATGACGGGGTTGACCTTACCGGGCATTATCGAAGAGCCGGGCTGGACGGCCGGTAGCTTGATTTCGGCGATGCCGCAGCGAGGGCCGCTGGAGAGCCAGCGGATGTCGTTGGCTATCTTGACCATGCTCGTGGCTATGGTGGCCAGCTGACCGGCCATTTCCACGTCTGCGTCTTTGGAGTGCTGCGCTTCGAAGTGGTTCTTGGCCTCGACGAAGGGAATACCGTAGCGGGCGGCGAGTTTTTCGGCCATGCGTTTGCCAAACTCCGGGTGAGTGTTCAAACCCGTGCCCACCGCCGTGCCGCCCTGCGCCAGCTCGTAGATGCGCGGCAGGGAAGACTCGAGCCTCTCTATAGCCAGCTCCGTTTGCCTGGCCCAGCCGCTGGCCTCCTGGCCCATGCGGATCGGCGTGGCGTCCATCAGGTGGGTGCGGCCTATCTTGACTACGTCGTCCCACTCCTTGGCCTTGTCGAGCAACGCCTGGCGCAGTTTCTTCAGGGCCGGCAGCAGTACTTCGTTGGTTTGCGCCGCTACCGCTACGTGAATAGCGGTGGGGATGACGTCGTTGGAAGACTGCCCGTAGTTGACGTGGTCGTTGGGGTGTACGGGGCTCTTGCCGCCGCGCCTGCCGGTGAGAATCTCGTTGGCTCTGCCGGCGATTACCTCGTTGGTGTTCATGTTGGTGGAGGTGCCGGAGCCGGTCTGAAATATATCTACGACAAACTGGTCGTCCAGTCTGCCTTCCATCACCTCGCCCGCCGCCTGCATTATCGCGTCGGCGATTTTCTCGTCGATGTTGCCGAGGGCTAGGTTTACCTCGGCGGCGGCGTATTTAATAGCGCCCAGCGCCTTTATGAAGGGCCTGGGGAAGCGCAGTCCCGAGATGGGGAAGTTTTCGACCGCCCTGGCCGTCTGCGCTCCATAATAGGCGTCGGCGGGAACCTTGAGTTCGCCCATCGAGTCTTTTTCGATTCTGTATTCCATAGCTCGCCTCCAATGCGTATTCTAAAATCGACCGCTTGGAGACTTGTCCCGAGAAAGCGGAGGGCGTAACCGCCCCCCGCTTGCATAAAGAAGCCGTTGGTTCTTACTTGACTTTGGGATCGGTCTTCAGGTTGAAATTGACGTAGTTCATGGCGGGTTTGTCGGGCAGGACGTACTGTACGAAGGCGAAGCCGTTAGCCGCGTGACAGGCGTTGCAGCCGGTTACCGACGCCTTGAACTGAGACTCAAAGGCGCTCCAGTCCTTGGCTTCTATGGTCTTCTCCAGCGCGTCCAGGTAGCCGTGCTCGAAGTTGCGCAGCATGGGAGCGCGCCCTGGGCGGGTTACTTCTCCTACTTCTTGTATCTCCCGGGCTTCTTTCAGCTGGTACTGGGCCATTCCCCAGTTGCCGCCCTTGGCGGCGTAGTAAGTGTTGGTAAAACGGTTGCCGTACTCGATCATGACCGTGCCCAGGCCAGGCTGAATCTTAGCCAGCGTTTCGACCCGGTCCTCTACGCTGCCTTTGTAAATGTCGCGCTTGCCCTCCGCCAGTACGAATAACGCCAAGGCTGCGATGCCGATGATGCCGACCATCCAAAAACTCTTACGCATATCTTCTCCTTTCACCGGCCATGATAATACCCCTTATAACAATAATGCAAGGGTATATGTCATGAGGCAAGATAAGTATGCAGACAGATACTATGGACAGATACTTAAAGCTGAGGCGCCATAGCCAACTGACGTAATGTCTTTTAAACACGTTCCGCGCAAGCCGTTGCCCGGGTTCCTTCGGCGGGCGGATGGTTTAGCGAGGGCGCGCCTTATTTACCAGGGCTTTTGTGGACGTGAACGACCTTCCATTTGCCAGCACTCCGAATCAAGACCCGGCTCTCGTTGACCGTGCGGTGGCTCAAGCCAACGTCGCCTGATGCCGTCAGTAATAGAGTGTAGCTGGCTACGGCGGTATCTCCATAAAGCTGCAAGCGGGGGTCCAACAGGTCGTAACGCCAGTCGCCAGCTGTCTGGGCCCAGTCGTGCTCCATCATGAACTCGTGGAAGCTGAGGCCGTCTATTCTATGGGGCGTTACGAACCACTCGTAGACCGCGACGTCCGCGGCGGTGGTTTCGCTGTAGGTTTCCCAGTCGCCAGCGTATATGGCCGAAAGGTGCCGGTGAATGACTTCCCAGACTTCTTTTTGCGCATCGTCCATGTCCACATAATATTTAGGTATCATGAGATGTGGCTCTGCTGGAGAGGCTGCTAGAGGAAAGCGCGCGCCCGCTCTTGCTCTGGGTTTTGGGGGCGGCGACGCTGCTGTTCCTGGCGGTTTTCGTATTTTTGCTCTCGCCTGCTCTGCAGGCTCTGGCGGGCTCGCCGCCACCCGACGTGGTGCTGTTTCAAACACCCGCCGCTTTGCAGGGGTGGCTGCAGAAGGGAGGGGAACGGGCGCGATCGCTGTACTTGTGGTTTTTGCTGGCCGATACCTTTTTCCCGCTGCTTTACGGCTTGTTTCTGGCGGCGCTGCTGTGGCGCCTTAGTATGGGCGGTAAGGCTTGGCACCTGGCCGTTTACGCCGTTTTGTTCGATTATTTGGAGAACTCCTGCCACGCCTTGTTAATCTGGTCGTATCCCCACTTCTACGTGCTGCTCGCCTGGGCTGCCGCTTTTGCGACCCTGCTCAAGTGGCTTGCCATAGCGGCCGTCTTGATGCGTCTGGTCTGGCTTCTCCTTCTGAACCGCCGCGCTTAGCCGACCGACTTTACCGGCCGGTATTTTGTGCGGGAGGGTGTTCTGCGGTAATCCCGCAACGGCGCTGCAAGATCGCATTCCTTGATTAGGGCTGGTACTCGCCCCAAACGTCGCGCAAGGCCCCGGCGACCTCGCCTAAAGTGGCTCGCCGTCGAAAGGCTTCGAGCACCAAAGGGAACAAGTTCGCGCTGCTGAGGGCGGCCTGCCGCAGCCGCTCGAGCGAGTCTGCCACGGCTTGGGCGCTACGCCGGCGGCGGAAGGCGCGCACCTCTTCTGAGCGGCGCCGGCTGGTCTGCGGATCAATCTTCAACACCGGAACGGGCGTTTCATCTTCGAGCTCGAAGCGGTTTAAACCAACTATTACCCGTTCCCCGTTCTCGATTTGGCGCTGGTATCGCCAGGCTGACTCTTCAATCTCGCGCTGAATGAAGCCCGCCTCTATGGCTCGTACGCTGCCGCCCAACTCGTCTACTTGATCTATCAGGCGCTGGGCCTCAGACTCCAGTTTCTCGGTTAGGTGTTCCAGGTAGAAAGACCCTCCTGCAGGGTCGATGGCGCGGGTAACACCCGATTCGTAGGCGAGGATCTGCTGGGTGCGCAGGGCCAGGAGGGCGCTATCCTCGGTGGGTAGGCCCAAGGCTTCGTCGTAGGAGTTGGTGTGCAGGCTCTGGGTGCCGCCCAGGACCGCCGCCAGCGCCTGGTAGGCGACGCGAACGACGTTGTTAAGCGGTTGCTGCGCTGTTAGGGTAGAGCCTCCTGTTTGGGTGTGGAAGCGCAGCATCCACGATTTGGGGTTAGCGGCGCCGAACTCGCCTCGCATAATCTGCGCCCACATTCTTCTGGCGGCGCGGAACTTGGCCGCCTCCTCGAAAATGTCGTTGTGGGAAGCGAAGAAGAAACTGAGCCGGGGAGCAAAGCTGTCTAGCTCGAGCCCGCGTTCGAGCGCGGAGCGAACATAAGCTTTGGCGTTGGCCAGGGTAAATGCGATTTCTTGGGCGGCGGTCGCCCCGGCCTCGCGAATGTGGTAGCCGGAAATAGAGATTGTGTTCCAGCGGGGAACGTTTTGACTAGCGAACTCAAAAACGTCGGTTACCAACCGCATAGACGGTTCCGGCGGGTAGATGTAAGTACCGCGAGCGGCGTACTCCTTGAGAATATCGTTTTGTATCGTTCCGCCGACGCGTTTCCAGCTAACGCCTTGTTCTTCGGCGACCAGCAGGTACATGGCTAGCAACATCATCGCCGGCGCATTGATGGTCATGCTGGTGGTCACCTGATCCAGAGGTATTTGCTCAAATAGCCGGCGCATGTCGTCGACGGTGGCTATCGAAACTCCGACGCGGCCAACCTCGCCCAAAGCCAGCGGGTGGTCAGGGTCAAGGCCTAGCTGGGTGGGTAGGTCGAAAGCGACCGAGAGGCCGGTTTGGCCGCGTTTGAGCAGGTAGCGGAAGCGTGCGTTGGTTTCCTCGGCTGAGCCGAAGCCGGCGTACTGGCGCATGGTCCACAATCGCTCCAGGTACATCCTTGGGTAGACGCCGCGGGTGAAGGGGAACTGCCCCGGCCTGCCGAGTTTCTCTTGGTATCCGGGCGGTAGCTGTTGGTAGAGACCGTCGTCGCTCGAGCCGTCCATAATTCAGCTCTAGCTTACTGCAAGAGCAGGGAGCTCCAATAATCTCCGCAAACAACACTCGTACCAAACGCGGTTACGCAAGTATCACCGCCTAGAAGAATTTCCAGCACATCCTGACCTTTTCGTGGGCAACCGCAGATTGTACTTTTACAGGGTTTTAATACCAGGCAAGATGTGTTAAGCTGAAGGAAGTATGGAAGAATATAGAAAATTCAAACAAGTTCTCAAGGCAATAGCTCACGAAGCAGGTTGGGACATCGTCAATGTCGTTTCGAAAGGCCCCACCCGCTTCACTAATTTAGAAAGGGCCACCAAGGTTAGCCCTCGTACTCTCTCAGAGCGCCTCAAGGAGCTCGCCGAGCTGGGGCTGATAGAGCGCAAGGCGTACCCGGAGGTACCCCCCCGGGTGGAATACACCCTTACCAAGCTGGGCAAAGAGCTGCTGGACACGCTCTACAAACTGGCTGACGAGATAGGCTAGCTTAGCCAAAAGCAACATGGCGCCGCTATGGCTAGAATGAATTACCGCCTTCTAGCCATAGCGGCGCATACTTTGAGGTCGAAGCTCGTTTATTGAGCATGCTTTTCGCATATAAAGACTAGGTGATGGGAGCAAGCGGGCCCAATCTGCGGTAAAACGCCGGCGGCCTGGGGCTTAGCCGTTGACCGTGGGGCGTCTGGGTCTGAGAACCGTCGCGCCTGAGCCCCTCTCGAGCAAAACGCGTATTGCGAACGCAGAAGAGAGTCAGGCTTTAAAGATATAAGTCGGGGCGTGCCGAGCGCCGCGAAAAGAGGGCAGGTGGGCGCGGTAGGTAGTCCCGCCGCTTGCCGCCTGCCGCGTTGCGGCGGCGTGAGGATCAGCCGACCGTGCGCCGTTTGCTCAACTACTCTTTTGACCGGCTGCTGGCGACTCTGGCGGTGTCCAGGGCGATTGCCAGCTCTTCGTCAGTGGGGATGACCCAGACTTCTACCCGACTCGATTCGCGCGAAATGCGCGGGCCGCCGCCGGCGTTGGCTTGGGGATTTATCTCTATACCCAGAAACTCCAGGCCGGTTAGCGCTTTTTGCCGCACTACCGGGTCGTTCTCGCCTACACCCGCCGTAAAGGCTATGGCGTCGATTCCTCCCATGGCGGCCGCGTAGGCGCCGATGTATTTTTTGATGCGGTAGGCGTAGACCTCCAGGGCCTCGGAGGCGTTTTCGTCACCTTCTGCAATCGCCTTGTGCAGGTCGCGCAGGTCCGAAAAGCCAGATAGCCCCAGCAGGCCGCTTTCTTTGTTGAGCAGCGAGGCGGTGTCGCTTACGCCGAGTTTACGCGCCATCTCCAAAACCAGGCCGGGGTCTGTGTCGCCGCTGCGGCTGCCCATGACCAGACCCTCCATAGGGGTGAAACCCATACTGGTATCAACGCTTTCGCCATACTTAACGGCGCTGGCGGAGGCGCCGTTGCCGAGGTGCAAAACGATCAGTCGCAGCTCTCTCACAGGCTTGCCCAGGGCGGCGGCGAGTTTTTGGGAAACGTAGCGGTGCGAGGTGCCGTGAAAGCCGTAGCGGCGGTACATATTGGCGTCGGCTAGCTCCCTCGGTATGGCGTAGCGCCAGGCTTTAGGGGGCATGGTTTGGTGGAAGGCGGTGTCAAATACGGCGACTTGGGGAATACCGGGAAGCGACTCAAGGGCCGCGCTGATGCCGGCTATGTTGGCGGGGTTGTGCAGCGGCGCCAGGTGGGAATATTCTTGCAATCGCGCCAAGACCTCAGCGTTTATCAGGCTGGAGGCGGTAAAGGCGCCGCCGTGTACTACGCGGTGGCCTACGGCCTGGACCTGCGTCGTCGGTACTTTCTTCAATACCTCGCGCAAGGCGGCGCGGTGATCGGCCGCGTCTACCGGACTTTCCTCTGCGTCAAGGCGCAAAAAGGCGCTGGTAAGGCCAATGCGCTCCACCGCGCCCTTTAGCAGGTGCTTTTCTTTGGCTGTATCGGTTAGGGAGAACTTAAGGCTGGAAGAGCCGGCGTTTAGCACGAGAACCTTCATGTCCTCACACTAACCGAACAGGGCCCTGCTTTGAACCGGCTGGCACAACTTTCATCTGAGACTTCGTATACTGTCATCTATGCAACGAGCCGTCTTTGCCATGATCTTAGGAGTCGCGATAATTCTGGCCGGCGGGCTTTGGTACCTTAGCGCCACGCCCAAAAAGAACGTATCTGTAAGCGATCCCGCAGCGGGTGCGCACGTGGTAATTGGCAAGAAAAGCGCGCCGGTCACCGTAGTGGAGTTTTCAAACTACCTTTGTCCGCACTGCAAGCACCACGCCGAGCTTAGTCTGCCATTAATTATCAAGAATTACGTAGACACCGGTAAGGTCCGCTATATTTTCCGCGACCTGCCGTTTGCCGGGCAAGACAATGTTGAACTGGCCGCCGAGGCGGCCGACTGCGCCTTTGACCAGGGGCGCTACCTGGAATACCACGAAGCGCTGTTCCGCGCCAACGGCCAGTGGGCCAAGCTGGCGACGGCAGACCTCAGCGCAACCTTCAGCGACTACGCCCGACAGCTGGGGCTCGACGTCAACCGTTTCGAGAAATGCCTTTCTGGTCACGAAAAGCGCCCTTGGGTGGAGGAGGACAAAAAGATGGCCGAAGATCTGGGCGTAAATGGCACCCCCTCTTTTTTCATAAACGGTAAACACGTCGAGGGTTTTCGGCCTTTCGACAAGTGGCGGGAGTTGCTGAGCGAAGCCATGGGCGCTAAGTAAACAGGAAAGACAAATATCACAAGGCCGCGGCCCATTGGGCCGCGGC
>JALSMT010000113.1 GCA_026987375.1 Thermaceae bacterium
ATAAACGGTAAACACGTCGAGGGTTTTCGGCCTTTCGACAAGTGGCGGGAGTTGCTGAGCGAAGCCATGGGCGCTAAGTAAACAGGAAAGACAAATATCACAAGGCCGCGGCCCATTGGGCCGCGGCCTTGTTCGGCGTGCTGCTCAGAAGATCGTTACGCTGGCGACCATGTCGCTGAATTGCAGTTTCACGTTAGCCGCTCCAGAGGAGGCTATTTCTACGCCCAGCCATATCTTACCGTTATTTAGGCCTTCAGCCAGCACATCGGCGTTGGGGTTTCCTAACTCGATCGGCTGCTTAACGCCGTTTTCCAAAGTGTACTCACCGCTAATGGGTTTTTGCCCGTTTTTGTCACAGACCAAAAGCCCGGCAACCTCGTCGCAACCAACAGGTTTGCTGGCGCTGGCGTAGAACTGAATCTGAAGCGTGGTGCCTAGGTAGCTAGGAGTTACATTGCCGCTTAGCTTGACGGTCTTGACATTTATAACGGGCTTTTCGAAGCTAACAGGCTCAGCCTTATACACGACTTTGCCAGCGGTGTTGGCTACGGCGGAAGCGTCTACGGTGAAGTCCTGAAGGCCTACTTGAATCGGAGTGTTTCCGCAAGCACTTAGAACGACTGTCGCGATTAGAGACAAGAGGATTAGCTGCAAGGTCTTCTTCATGACATTAGAATGCTACCCACAATCACCACGTAAGACAACCCCTAATTGGGGGTATGCGCCGCGCCTATCCAGTCGCGCCAGGTTTCTTCTCGCTCGCTTAGGTATTCATCGAGCCCCTTAATCACTTTATAAGGAGCGTAGGGGTTGGAGAAGGTGGCCGTTCCCACCGCTACAAGACTGGCTCCGGCTAACGCCAGTTCCAAAGCGTCGGCGGCGGAGGCGACGCCGCCCATGCCCAGGATGGGTCGGTCGGTGTGCCGGTAGAGCTCGTAGACCAGGCGTACGGCTACCGGTTTGATGGCGGGGCCGCTGAGACCGCCGCTGGCGTTCCCTAGGATAGGGCGTTTTTTGTCTAAATCCATGCGCATTCCGAGCAGCGTGTTGATCAGGCTGAAGCCGTCCACGCCCGCAGCCTCCAGCGCCTCGGCTACCGGCAGGATGGGCCCGTTGGGGCTCAGTTTGGCGAGAACCGGGCGCTCTGTCGCGTCCTTGACGCGGCGGACGACCTCGGCGGCGGCCTGCGGGTCGTGCGCAAAGGGCAGTCGTCCGCCGTGGACGTTGGGGCAGGACAAGTTGACCTCTATTAGGTTGGCGTAAGGGCTGACCCTGCGCGCTACTTCGGCGAAATCGCCGGCGCGGTCTCCGAAGACGTTGACGATTACCCGCGCGCCCTGTTCTTTGAGCCAGGGAAGTTCGTGCTGCAAGTACGCCTCGACACCCTTGTTTTCCAGGCCTATGGCGTTGAGCATACCCATGGGGGTTTCGGTGATGCGAGGCGTTGGCGCTCCTGCGATGGGCTCGAGCGACGTTCCTTTGGTAGTTATCGCTCCCAGCGCGGACAGAGGGTATAAGTGGGCGTACTCCAGCCCATAGTTGAAAGTTCCGCTGGCTGTTACCACGGGATTGGGGAATCGTATGCCGAGGAATTCCACTTCCAGCCGGTTCACCAGCGCACCTCCTCCGCCGCAAAGACGGGGCCGTCTTTGCAGGCGTGCTTTTGCCCGCTTTTCGTCATGACGGCGCAAGATAGACAGGCGCCCACCCCGCAGGCCATGTGCGCGTCGAGGCTGACGAATGCGGGGCGCCGCCAAGCGAGCGCTACCGCCGCGGCGGCTTTCATTAGCGCGTAAGGACCCACGCTGTAAACGGTAACTTCGGCGCCGCTAGCCAGCAGTTCGTGCAGCGCGGCCGTCGGCAGCCCCGTTCTCCCTAGCGAGCCGTCTTCGCTAAAATACTCCAGCTGCACTTCTAGGCCGCCGTATAGGGCCCGCACCAGTTCGGCGTCTTCGTTGCTAGGAGCGCCGTGCAACACGGTAACGTTGCGGCCATACGCCAGCAAACGCGCCGCCAAAAAGGCCAGAGGGGCGGCGCCTGCGCCCGCGCCTATCAAGACGGCGTCTCCTGGCGCAACGGGAAAACTGTTGCCCAAAGGAGCCAGCGCGCGCAGTCTGCTACCAGGTTTTAGTCTTACGAGTTTATGGGTGCCGGGGCCGAAGGGGGTGACTATCAGCTCTATTTCACTACCGTGCTGCCCAGCGGGAGCCAGAGGCCGCCGCAAGAGGTGACCGGGGACGGAAAGGTTGAGGAACTGCCCCGGCTTAAAGCGTAAACCGGAATCCGCGAACGACAGGACGATGCGCTGATGAGGTCCTAGCGAATGCGAGTCAATAATTTCTACTGGGTAATCATCCCAGGCAGCCGCTGAGCCGTGAAACTCAAGCGAGCGCGGCATCACGCCAGACCTCTTTTCCGGCTAGCAGCGTCAGCAGCGGCCAGCCTTTGAGCCGCCAGCCTTGCCAGGGGCTGTAGCGCGCTTTGGATAGGAAGGTTGCGGGGTCTACGCTGCGACTCGCGCCGGGGTCGAAGAGCATCAGGTCGGCGACCTCGCCGACGCGCAGACGGATTTCTTTCATACCCAAGGCCTCTCGCGGCCCATCGCTCATCCTCGCTATCAGTTTCGCAAGCGGGAAACCGCGCTTGTCCACTAGCTCGCTGAATAACAACGGGAAGGCCACCTCGATATTAGGAATTCCAAATGGGGCGTTTTGCAGATCCCTTTCTTTTTCCGCGCGGGTGTGTGGCGCGTGATCGCTGCCAATGCTCGATATCACCCCGCTTTCCAGCGCCCGCAGCAGCGCGTCGACGTCTTCGGGTTCGCGCAGGGGCGGGGCCACTTTGAAAACAGGGTCGAAGCTGCGCCAGTTTTCCGCGGTCAGCGTCAGGTGGTGCGGCGTTACTTCGGCGTAGACGGGTAGTTTGTCGGCGTGCGCCATCTCGATTAGCTCGGCGCCGCGCTTGCTGGAGACGTGCTGTACGTAAAGGCGCACCTGGTGACCCAGGGGCGCGGCCTTGCGTACCGCCCAGCGCAAGACCTCCAAGTCGCGGGCGATGCGCGCGGCTTCGGCTTCCGCGGGATTGCCGGGTATTCCCAGCTGAGCTGATAGCGCGCCGTCGTTCATCAAGCCTTCACCGCGCAGGCTGGTGTCTTCGGCGTGGACTGCTACGGTCAGCGAGGCGGCGGCGGCGTAGAGCAGGCCTCGCGCCAGCACTCCGGCGTCGTCATTGCTGCGGCCGTCGTCACTTAGCAAAACCGCTCCCGCTTGACGTAATAACCCGGCGGGGGTCAGGCGGCGGCCTTGCTGTTCCTCTGTCAGCGCCGCGGCTAGCAGCAGGCGCGCCCCGTCTAGCCGCGAAGCCTGCTGATAAAGGCCGCGCACGTCTTCTGGTCGTTGGATTGCCGGTTCTGTGTTGGGCATGGCGACGACCGCAGCGTAACCGCCCTTGGCGGCGGCTAGGAGGCCGCTCCTCAGGTCTTCTTTGACCTCTTGGCCGGGAGAGCGCAGGTGCGAATGAGGGTCGAAGAGGGCGGGCGTGAGGACGAAGCCCGAGCCGTCTATCGTTGTCGCCGCCTCGCCGCCGCTTAACGAGGCGATTTTGCCGTTATTTATCAGAACGTCGCCGCGCCCGTGTTCGCCCGCGCCGTCTACCAGCAGGGCGTTTTTTATCAGCAGGCTCATGCCGCCCTCCCTACCAGAAGGTGATAGAGAACCGCCATGCGAACCGCCTCTCCGGCCCGAACCTGGCGTTCGACGCGACTGTGTGAGCCTTCCGCCAGCGTTCCCGCCAGCTCCAGGTCGCGGTTCATGGGGCCCGGGTGCAGCAGCAAAGCGCCCGGGCGCGCCAGGTTCATCCGTTCCGCGGTTATCTGGTACTCGCTAATGTATTCACGAATCGAGGGCAATGAGCCGTCTTGCATCCTTTCCTTTTGCAGGCGCAGCACCATCACCGCGTCGGCGTCGCTGAGAGCTTCTGCGAGGTTGCTGGTCAGACGGGCCCCCTTTAGAACCTCGGGCAGAAGCCCGACCGGGCCGGCGGCCCATACATCCGCCCCCAGTAGCGGCAGCAGCTCGGCGTTGGAGCGGGCCACCCGCGAATGGGCGATGTCTCCTACGATGGCTATCTTTTTACCCTCTAGCTGCGATAGCTCGTCGAGCAGGGTATAGGCGTCCAACAAGGCTTGTGTGGGGTGGGCGCGCCGCCCGTCACCCGCGTTGATGACGCTGCCGCGCAGCCAGCCTGCGGCTTGATGGGCCATGCCGGCGACGGGCGAGCGGATGACGTAGGCGTCCAGAACCATGGCCTGTAGGGTCAACAGGGTGTCTTTGTAAGACTCGCCTTTGCTGAGGCTCGAGCCCGAGACCGCGAAACTTACGACGTCAGCCGACATACGCTTGGCGGCCAGCTCGAAGCTGGTCTTGGTGCGGGTGGAGGGCTCAAAGAAAACCGTGGCGATGGTGAACCCTTTTAACGCCGGAACCTTTTTCATTGGTCGTTCCAATACCTCTTCCATGAGCCGCGCTGTTTCCAATAAACTCTCTACCTCGCTGCGGCGCCAGCCCTCAAAATCTAGCAGGTGCTTTAGCGCTGCCATAATTCCACCCCGTCCTCACCGTCGACCTCATTGAGTTTTACCTTCACCACCTCTTGCCTGGAGGTCGGCAGGTTCTTACCAACGAAGTCGGCGCGAATAGGCAGCTCGCGGTGGCCGCGGTCCACCAAGACGGCGAAGTAGATACGTTGCGGGCGGCCCAGGTCTACCAGGGCGTCGAGAGCCGCACGGGCGGTGCGTCCGGTGTAGAGGACGTCGTCTACCAGCACCAGAGGTTTATTGGTGATGTCGAAGGGAATGCGGGTTTCGCGCACCTTGGGCTGGACTGCTATCTCGCTGAGGTCGTCGCGATAGAGGGTGATATCGAGAACGCCGACAGCCGGACGGACGCCCTCGAAACGCTCGATGAGGCTACTCAGGCGTTCGGCCAAGGGGATGCCGCGGGTGTGAACGCCCACCAGCGCCAGCTCTTCGGCGCCCTTGTTTTTCTCGACGATCTCGTGAGCAATACGCCTCAGGGCTCGCTCTATTTCAGCTGCTTCCAACAGCCGCGCCTTGAGTTTCATAGCCCACCAGCAAAAAAAACAGCCCCTAGGGGGCCTACAAACGGTAAACTTTCCTGTCGCTTATTCATTTTTCCTCCTTCCCCGTCTCACGGGACGGGCTTAAAGGTCAATACAGCCTAACGCTAGGGGAAGGCCGCGGTCAAGGTTTTTTGAACGCTATGATTTCGTCTTGGCTGGTCAACAGCCTTGCTACTTTTGGCGGCGGTTGGTAGAGTGGGGAGCGTTGGTTGGCCGCACGACCAAGACCGTGCGCCCTCTAAGGAGGAATCCATGAAGGAAGGTATACACCTCAAGCTCGTCCCCGCCAAGATCATCTGCGGTTGCGGAAACGTCATCGAAACCTACTCGACCAAACCCGAAATCCACGTAGAAGTTTGCTCGGCCTGCCACCCCTTCTTTACCGGTAAACAGCGCTTTTTGGACACCGAGGGCCGCGTGGAGCGCTTCCAGCGCCGCTTTGGCGATTCCTACAAGAAGAACCTCAAGAAGAAGAAAAAGGCCTGACGGTAGCAATAAAAAACCCCCGCCCAGGCGGGGGTTTTCGCTAACTTAGCCTACTCCTCCTGGGCTTCTTGAATGATCTTTTGCGCCAGTTGTTGCGGCACCTCGGCGTAGTGGCTGAACTCTATGTTGTATGCGCCTTGACCGGCTGTCAGGCTGCGCAGGACGCGGCTGTACTCTAAAATTTCTGCGAGCGGAGCTTCGGCGTTGATGACCGCCAGAGCTCCGTCCATATCGGAACCGAGCACGCGCCCGCGGCGGCCTTGCAGGTCCGAAAGGATGTCGCCCATCTTGTCTTGGGGAACGATTATCTTCAGCTTGTAGATGGGCTCGAGCAGCGTTGGGCCGGCCTTCTCCATGACCTTGCGAAAGGCCATCGAGGCGGCGACTTGGAATGAGAGATCGGAAGAGTCTACCGAGTGATAGGAGCCGTCGTATACCGCGGCCCTAAAACCGATTACCGGATAGCCAGCCAGGGCGCCTTTCTTGGCGGCCTCTTTTATACCCTTCTCTACGGCGCTTGCGTACTTGGTGGGGATGACGCCGCCGGTGATTTCCCAGACGAATTCGTAATCTTCGGCGGGTTCCAGGCGCAGCCAGACGTCGCCGTACTGTCCGTGGCCGCCTGTCTGTTTCTTGTGTTTGCCCTGGCCTTCAGCCTTGCGGCGAATCGTCTCGCGGTAGGGGATTTTGGGCAGGCTCAGCTCCACGTCTACGCCGTAGTCTTTGAGGCGCTCCTTAGCGACTTCCAGATGCATGTCGCCCATACCCCAGAGCAGCATCTCGCCCGTTTCCTCATTGCGCTCGAGTTTGAGGCTGGGGTCTTCCTCCAGGAGCTTGTTAATCGCCTCGCCCAGTTTGGCTTCATCGCCCTTACTCTTGGGGGCTATGGCCATGAAGGTGGTGGGCTCGGGAAGCTTGGTCATGGGCACTTCTTCCGGCTCTTCGGCCCAGAGAGCCATGGTGCGGTGCAGCTCATCTGCTTTAGGTAACGCCAGGATGTAGCCCGCCTCGGCCTTGTCTACCTCTAAGAGCTCATTGCCGCGCGGGACGGTCAGCTTGTTGAACTTGACGGTCCCCCCCTCGTACTTTAGGGAGTCCCCCGGTTTGAGTTCGCCGCGGAAGAGGCGAACGTATGCTACCTTGCCCACGAACGGTTCTACCTGGATCTTGAAGACCTTGGCAAGAGCGGGACCTTCGCCCCAGCGCTCGATTGGGGAGGGCAGGGCTTCCAGAAAGATGTCGAGAAGCGGCTCCACGCCAATCATATTCTCGCCCGAAGCTATCGCCACCGGGTAGACGAGACCCTGGCGCACGGCGTCGTGAAACGCCTTGGCCACCTGTTCGGCGTCTGGTTCTCCGCCGCCCTCAAGGTACTGCTCGAGCAGGTTTTCATCGGTTTCCACGATGGCCTCTATGGCTTCTTCGTGGTACTTGCTAACCTGCTCTTGCATCTCGTTGGGAACCTCGCCCTCTTGATACTTTTGGCCGTCATAGCGCAGGGCTTTGTTGTGCAAAACGTCGAGCAATCCCACCCATTTTTCACCCTCAAACCAGGGCAGGTGGACGGGCACTATCGACCCCAGGGTGGAGCGCAGGTCTTCCAGCAGCGCAAAGAAGTCCCCCCCTTTGTCGAGCTTGGTAACCACGACCATGCGCGGCAGTTCTAATCGCTCGGCCACGGTCCAGGCGCGCTCGGTTCCTATCTGCACGCCTTCGGGCGCGCTGACGGTAACCACCGCGGCGTCGGCGGCGGTGAGGGCGCCGCGAATGCTGGCTATGAAGTCCAGATAGCCCGGGGTGTCTATAACGAAAAACTTGTGCCCCTTCCAGTCGAGGGGCAAGACGGCGGTGCGCACCGAGATGCCGTGGGCCTTTTCTTCTGGAGTGTAGTCCGAGGTGGTGGTGCCTTCGGACACGCTCCCTTTCCGATCCTTGCCCCCCGTGAGGTACAAGAGCGCCTCACCGAGGGTAGTTTTTCCGCTGCCGGAGTGACCGGCTAGTGCGATTGTACGGATCACTTATGTCCTCCTTTCGTAGTAAACGTCATGTAACAACAAGTATACGATGAGACTTGCCAAAGGCCAGCCCGTGCGAATGTCCCTCCATGCAGGTATCATTGAGTTGTGCGGCTTAGGATAGCTAATGAGGCCTGGCGACAAGTCTGGCGCCAAGCGCGTGAAGCAGAGCCTGCCGAGTGCGTTGGTTTTCTTTTGGGAAAAGAGATAGCAGAGCGAGTATACCCGATGAGAAATGAATCACTATATTCCCGCAGCGGCTATGGTGTTTCCCTGCAACAGCTGCTAAGGTCGCTCAAGAAGGTTGACGAGTTGAAGATGCGTGTGCTGGCGATTTATCACTCACACCCAGACGGTGACGCCCTCCCAAGCGCCAGAGACAAAAAAGAAGCGGCCTGGACGGTTCCTTATTTGATACTCAGTATGCGCCGGCAGGAGGCAAGGGCTTTCCTGCTGCCCGCAGCACAGGAGGTTCCGATAAGTGTTGAGTGAGACCGAGAGAGAGCGCTACAACAGGCATATCCTGCTCCCCGAAGTAGGAGAGGGCGGGCAGCGAAAATTGCTCTCTTCTTCAGTTGTCGTGGTGGGCGCCGGTGGTTTGGGCTCGCCCTTGCTCCTCTACCTTGCTGCTGCGGGGGTGGGCAGACTAACTATCATAGACCACGACAGAGTAGAACTCAGCAACCTGCAAAGGCAGATTCTCTATCAAGTTGATGACGTTGGCGAGCCTAAGGCTCAGGCGGCCCGCGGACGGCTTTTGCGGCTCAATCCCGATTTAGATATTCGCGCCCTGGCCGTTCGCCTGCGAGAGGAAAACTCGCTGGACCTCTTACAAGGTCACGACGTCATTGTCGCGGCCACAGATAGCTTCCAAACCCGCTACTTGATCAACGACGCCACGATACTTTTGCAAAAGCCGCTGGTCCACGGCGCTATCCGCCGTTTTGACGGGCAGGTGACCGTTTTCAACCTGAACGGCGGGCCATGCCTGCGCTGCTTGTACCCGTCTCCACCACCAGAAGAAACTTCTTCTTATGCGCGGGGCCTCTTGGGTCCGCTGCCGGGGGTGGTGGGGGCTATCATGGCCGCCGAAGTCCTCAAAATACTATTGGGCGTCGGCGATCCGCTATCAGGCAAGCTTTTGCTCTATGACATGCTCGAAACGCAATTTCGCAGCTTTGAGGTGCGCAAAAACCCCCTCTGCCCCGTTTGCGCCAAAAGCTAAGTAACCGTTAAACTTGGCGGCTTTTGCATTACGCTTTTCCGCCTTTAGTAACTGGGACGTTACTACCGTAATAATCAGCCCTCGCTGGTGCTAAGCTTTGATAGGAACAACTAGTCGAACCTGCGCTATGCAGACTCGGAAGGGAGCAGCTATGAGCGAAGTAGAAATCAAACGCGGCTTGGAAGGAGTTCACTTCACTGAGACGGAGCTTTCTTTCATCAATGGCCAAGAGGGCAAGCTTTATTACCTTGGCTACCCGATTGAGCAGCTGGCCGAAAACAGCAGTTTCGAGGAGACTTCATACCTGCTGTTGCACAAAAGGCTACCCAGCGCCGACGAGCTGGCGGTTTTCAAAGAAAAGCTGGTCAAGAACCGCAATCTGGCGGTCGAGAAAGTGGCCTCTTACGCAGACTACCCCAAGAACGCCCATCCCATGGCGTCTTTGCGCACCGCCATCAGCGAGATCGGACTCTTCGACCCCACCGAAGAAGACACCTCCTTCGAGAGCCTCTACGAGAAGAGCATCAGCCTCATCTCCAAAATGGCAACCGTTACCGCGGCCATCAAGCGTCTGCGTGAAGGTCGCATGCCAATAGAGCCGGATCCTGAGCTTTCGCACGCCGCCAATTTCTACTACATGATGAACGGCAAGAGGCCCAGCCCCGAGCAAGAAAAGCTTCTGGACGTAGCCCTGATACTACACGCCGAGCACGGCATGAACGCCTCTACCTTTACCGCGCTGGCGGTACACTCCACCGCTTCCGACATTTACTCTTCTATAGTCGCCGCGATCGGCGCTCTCAAGGGCCCGCGCCACGGCGGCGCCAACGAGCAGGTCATGAGGATGGTGCAAGACATCGGCAATCCTGAGGCGGCCACGGGTTGGGTGCAGGGCAAGTTGGCCAACAAAGAGCGCATCATGGGTATGGGGCACCGCGTCTACAAAGCCCTTGACCCGCGAGCGGTTATCTTGCGCAAATACGCCGAGATAGTCGCCAATGCTCACGGCAAGTCCAAGGAGTACGAGATTTTGACTACGGTCGAGCAAGAGGCCGGCAAGGTTCTCAACAAGCGCGGCATTTACCCCAACGTAGACTTCTATTCGGGAGTCGTCTACTCCGACCTGGGTATTCCCACCGACTTTTTCACCCCGGTATTCGCAGTGGCGCGCATCTCCGGATGGACCGCGCATATTCTCGAATACTTCCGTATGGACAACCGCCTCTTGCGTCCCAAGGCCAAATTCGTCGGCGAGTTGGACCGTAAATACGTCCCCATGGATCAACGCTAAGTCGGCGATGCACAAAACAAGCCGCCCCTTAGGGGCGGTTTTCTCTTATCGCGATCATGATAAAGCAGCAAACTCGCTCAGAGCTTCGCTGGCGTTGGCGTAGCGAAATTGCGGGTCCTTGGCGACCATTTTTTCCAATAACCGTTGCAGGTATCTGTCTTCTTCGATGCTACTACTAGGTAGGGGGTCATTGAGGTGACTTTGGATTACCGAGCGCGGGTCGCCCACGAAGGGGAGTTCGCCAGTAAGGCCCCAGTAAAGGATGATACCGGCGGCGTAGACGTCGCTGGCCGGTGTGGGCGGCTGGCCCATGGCTTGCTCGGGCGCCAGATAGGCTATTGTGCCCAGTCTCAGGTTATTAGAGTGCTCGCTCCTAGGACCTGAGAGGTCAAAGTCGATCAGCTTAACCGAGCCTACGTTGGCGACCATAAGGTTCTCCGGCTTGACGTCGCGGTGGACAAAGCCGCGCTGGTGCATGTGCGCCAGCGCTGCAAGCAGCTGCATAAAGACGGCTATGAACCCGTCTTTAGCCGGAAACTGCATGTCGGAAAGACGTTTTCCTGATGCGAACTCCATCAGTACCGCCGGGCAGTCGTCTATATCAAACCTTTCGATGATGTGGTTTACGTTTGGGTGGTCCAAAGAGCTGCCGACCCGCCACTCGCGATCGGCCCGCGCGGAGTAGCCCTCGGGGAATACCTTTATAGCGAAGGGTTTTCCGCTTTCATCGAAGCTGAGATAAACGGTCGCAACCGCTCCGCGTACGATTGGGCGCACAATACGGTAGCGGTCTAAAACGACTCTGCCCGGCAGGCCCACAAGACAACTATAACCGAGCCGGGGCTCACGCTGTTCATGGCTTTAGGGGGTTACCATATACAGCGTATGAGTAAGAGCGCGCGCCCCGAAAAAGACGACTGTTCCGCTTTTCAACCGATAAGGCTCGGTATTGCTTTGTCTGGCGGGGCGGCCAGGGGCTTGGCGCATATAGGCGTACTCAAGGTCGTTGAAGAAACGGGAGTGCCAGTGGGAGCGCTGGCTGGTACGAGCATGGGCGCTATCATCGGCGGCCTCTGGGCGGCCGGTCACTCGGCGCAGGAGATACTGGAAATCGCCAGGGAAGCTTCTTGGCTGAAGATGATCAATTTTAGCCCTAAAGGTGGAATACTATCCGAGAAAAAACTGATGAAATTCCTTTCGAGCTACCTCCCTTCAGATTTCAGCGGTCTCGAAATCCCCTTCGTGGCGGTGGCTACTGACGTGGTAAACGGCAGGAGCGTTTACTTGCACCAGGGACCGTTAGCCAGCGCAATCGTGGCTTCGGCGGCGTATCCGGGCTTATTTGCGGCGATACCGAGAGACGACCTGCTTTTGATTGATGGGGGTGTATTCGATAATCTGCCAGTAGACGCAGCCCGTTTTTTGGGCTCCGAAAAGGTCATCGCTAGCGACGTGGGTTATGACCCCGAGTTGGAGCCTGGCGCGCCCAAGGGGGTTATCGAGCTGGGGCGCAGAGCTATCGACCTGATGCAGGCACAGTTGACGCGTGTGCGTTTGGCGATGAATCCGCCCGAGCTGTATATCAAACCGCTATTGCCTGGGATAGGGCTCGAGTCTTTCGGTATGATCGAGACGATATGGAGATCCGGATATGAAGCTGCTATGAAGGCTTTGAAAGGGTTAGAGGTGTAGCATGATGCGCGATTTCTTAGAGTACCTCTGGTATGAGTGGTTCAGGCAGGTGGGCGAGGCGCTGCTCATCGCTTTCATAGTCACGACCTTCGTTTTTACGACCGTACAGGTTTACGGCAGGAGCATGACTCCTACTTTGCAGAACGGCGAGCGCGTCTTGGTGCCCAAGTACGAGATGTGGCTGGCGCGGTTTGGAATGAGGCAGTGGCAACGAGGCGAGATAGTCATCGTCAAGCCCCCCTTTGGCGCACCGAACTCGACGACCGCCTTCCCGATAATTGGCTTTCGTTTCAGACCATATTTTATTAAGAGGGTAGTAGCAAAGCCGGGCGACACCATCAGGGTCTACCGCGGCCAGCTGGAGGTAAACGGCTATTACGTCGATGAAAAGCAGATAACCGACAAGATCACCCCCTATCCCGACAACTTTCCCGACCTCCTGGTCGCGGGGGGAGAGGTGGTGGGGTTCCAAGGGTACCGCGTAGCCACCCTGCCCGACTACCTAAAACCGGCGCTAGAAATGTTGCAGCCGCTGCCGGATGATATTAAGGCCGTCAGCATGGACCACCCCATCGACTACACCGGCGCCCTGAAGATAAAAGACGGTTACTACTTCGTCATGGGCGATAACCGCACCTTGGGCGGCTCGGAGGATTCCCGCGTCTTCGGACCGGTGCCGCTCGAAAACATAGCGGGGCGGGCCAGCGCGGTATGGTGGCCGCCGGTTACAAAAAGGGACGGCTCATATCGTCTCAATATCAGGTTGCTCAACATTCCTGATGGTTATAAACGCATTCCCGAACCGCGCGGCGATAAATAAACAGAGGGGGTAGAACCCCCTCTTTTTATTTTCTAAACGCTCAGAAGCTCGCAAAAACATCCGCCAGAATTTCTATGGCGAGCCTTACCTGCTCTTCGGTAATAATCAGCGGAGGCGACAGCCTTAGTGTAGAGGGGCCAGCGGGCAGGGTCAGCAGCCCCTTTTCGAAGGCGCGGCGGGCCACCTCGTCGCGTAGAGCGGCGTCTTCTTCCCGGCTATCAGCGTCTTTGACAAAATCCAGGCCTATCATCAGGCCGCGACCGCGCACGTCGCCCAGTCGAGCAAAGTCGTCCTGCAGTCCTCTTAGCCCCTCCCTGAAGAGAGCGCCCATCTGGTATGCGTTGTCCATGAGGCCGGATTGCAGCAGGTCCAGCGTAGCCAAGGAGGCCGCCGCGGCTACGGGGTTGCCGCCGAAAGTCGAGCCGTGCGCCCCCGGCGGCCAGCTGGACAACTCTTCTTTGAAGAGTATCGCCGATATCGGATAACCCGAGCCCATACCCTTGGCGAGCAAGACTATGTCGGGATTGAGCCCCTCATACTGTGACGCCAGAAAGCGCCCGGTGCGCCCGCTGCCCGACTGCACCTCGTCGGCGACCATCAATACGCCGTGCATGCGCGCCAGTTCGGCCAATTCCTGGAAAAAGCCCGCAGGCGGCACCACGTATCCGCCTTCACCTTGCAAGGGCTCAAAAATAATGGCCCCAAGCTCGTCGGGCGGCAGCTTGGTCTTGAACAGATGCTTGATGTATTCAATGACCACCTTGCCGGCGTCTTCGGGCTTTGCACCGAAGGGCGGTCGGTAAGGGTGGGGATAGGGGACGTGAAGCACTCCCGGTAGTAAGGGGGCGAAGCCCTTGCGGTATTTGCTGTTTGACGATGTCAGGGCCAGCGAGCCCAGCGTACGCCCGTGAAAGGCTCCGGTAAAAGCCAGTATGTAAGGCCGGCGGGTGTGGTAGCGCACGATCTTGATGGCGGCTTCTACGGCCTCGGTGCCGGAGTTGCCAAAATACACCCGGTAACCGCCGCCCGCCATTTCGTTGAGCCTTTCGGCCAGTGTTACCTGCGGTTCGCTGGAAAAGTCTGAAAAACAGACGTGCGAAAACTTGGCGGCCTGCTCTGCGACCGCTGCGACTACCTGGGGGTGGGCGTAACCAGTGGTATTAACGGCAATGCCGGCCATGAGGTCGAGAAATCTGTTGCCGTCAACGTCTTCCAGCCATACGCCGTTGCCTTTGGCGGCGACGAAAGGGTAAGGGCGGACGTAAGAGGTAGAAAGGATCCTCTTATCCCGTTCAAGTATCTTCTTAGCCTTGGGGCCCGGCAGTGGCGTTCTAATAACTGGAACCGTTATATTGCTCATTCACAACCTCCGTTTCACCAATATACTCTCAATGCGCACGGTTTTAAGAGGGCCATACCGCTCTCTTGAGGCGGGAGTTCTGATAATTCACTTATCTGGCGCCGCTATACTTGACGAGACTAAGGAGGGACGCATTGCAAGCTCGAGCAATCGTAGTTACATCGGGAAAAGGGGGCGTGGGTAAGACCACTACGACCGCAAACGTCGGCGCAGCCTTGGCGCGTGAGGGAGAGAAGGTTGTCGTGATCGACGTAGACGTTGGTCTGCGTAACCTCGACGTGGTAATGGGGCTGGAAGGACGGGTGGTGTTCGACCTGATAGACGTCCTCGAGGGCCGTTGCAAGATGCGCCAGGCGCTTATTCGCGACAAACGGGTGGAAAACCTCTACCTTTTGCCCGCTTCCCAAACGAAGGACAAGGAGTCGCTCGATCCAAAGATATTTAGGCCGGTGGTAAGGCATCTCATCGAAGACGAAGGTTTTGACCGCGTCTTGATAGACTCCCCCGCGGGTATCGAAAAAGGCTTTAAGACTGCCGCCGCGCCGGCCGAAGGGGCGCTGGTGGTAGTCAACCCCGAGGTGAGCTCGGTTAGAGACGCCGACAGGATCATCGGCCTGTTGGAGGCGGACGGCGTCAGCGAAAACCGCCTGATAATAAATCGCTTGCGGCCTGACATGGTAAAGCGCGGCGACATGCTTTCCGTTGACGACATCGGTGAGATACTGGGCCTGCGTTTGATAGGGATAGTTCCCGAGGATGAGGGGATACTAGTCTCAACTAATATAGGAGAACCGGTAGCGCTGCGTAAAGAGAAGTCCGCAGCGGGCGCGGAGTTTCGCAACATCGCTAAAAGGATACGCGGTGAGGACGTTCCGCTGCCCGACCTAATGGCGGCGGGTGGTTTTTGGTCTTCGTTGCGCCGTATGCTTGGGGGTCGCTGATGTTTTGGTGGCGGCGTAAGAAAAGCAAGGAAAAAGCCAAGGAAAGACTGCAGCTGGTTCTAGCCTACGACCGCGCCAAGCTGGCCCCCGGACAGTTGGAATCCCTCAAAAGCGACTTGCTGAAGGTCTTGAAAAAATACTTCCCGGCAGACGAAAAGCGCGTTGAGATTGAGTTTGAGCAGCGCGGCGAGCAGGTGGTTCTAATAGCCAACATCCCTATTAACTCATGATCAGACGACTGGATCTGACGTTATACGACTGGCCGCTGGCCATGCTGACCGTGGGTATCAACGCCGCGGGCATGCTGGTGCTGGCGAGCGCGGCTCCCAACCCGCATTTGTGGAAGATGCAGATTGCCTGGAGCGGGCTCGCGATTTTAGCCGCTTTATTGCTGCAGTTGTTGCGCAAGGACGCCTTGTACCGTGCCGGGCCATGGATTTACGCCGTCACTGTATTGATGCTGCTGGCGGTATTGTTCGTGGGTCGCGAGGTTAACGGCGCGCGTTCTTGGTTCGTCTTCGGCCCGTTGCGGCTGCAGCCTTCCGAGCTGGCCAAACTGGCGCTCATTATTGTGCTCGCTTATTACTTGCGTAACAGAGATTTCAGGCGTCTGGGGGGTTATATCGCGCCCAGCCTGTTGGCGCTGCTGCCCATAGCGCTCACCCTGGTCGAGCCCGACCTCGGCGGCGCGCTGGTCATGAGCGCCATCGTTTTCGGCGTCTTTTTCGTGCGCGGCCTGCCGTGGCGGCATCTGTTGGTAGCGGCGGCCTTGGCCGCTGTGGTCGTGCCAACCGTGGTTTGGCCGCACCTCAAACCATACCAGCGGGAGAGGGTTCTGGTGGTTCTAAACCCCGCGCGCGATCCCTTGGGGGCCGGGTTCCAGGTCATTCAATCGGTTATCGCCATAGGCTCGGGCGGGGTGATGGGTAAGGGCTACGGCAATGGCACGCAGGCTCAGCTTGGTTTTATACCCGAGAGGCAGACAGACTTTATATTCTCCGTGCTCTCAGAGGAGATGGGCTTGGTGGGGGCGGTGGCCATGCTGCTGGCCTATGCGGCGTTGCTTTACCGCTTGGCGGTGATGGCGATGGAGGCGCTGCACGACGCCGACAGACTGCTTATCGCCGGAGTTATCAGCCTGGTAGCCTTTCAGCTGCTGGTGAACGTCGGCGTTACCCTGGGGGTCGCTCCGGTTACCGGCATAACCTTACCGCTGATGAGCTACGGCGGAACCAGCCTTTTGACTACCTATCTTGCTTTGGGTCTAGCCCAGCTGGTTTACCGCGATCGATACGAGCAGGTCTAACCCTTTTGTGCAACCGCGGCGAAAAGGTAGAGTGGGAACGTGATTGGCTTTTTGATTGGTCTGATGGCGGGCTCTTTCGGCGCCTTGGTAGGGCTCGGCGGCGGAGTAATAATGGTGCCTTTGCTGGTGGGTTGGGCGCGTTTGCGCCAACACAAAGCGCACGGAACCAGCCTGCTGGCGGTGGCGGGAACCGCCGTAGTCGGTGGAGCAAGCTACGCTTTGGGCGGCAGCGTCGACTATCTAGCCGCCCTGTTGCTGACTATAGCGGCTATGCTGACGGCGCGCCTGGGGGCTAGATTTACCGGCAGGCTCGAGCCGACTATGTTGCGTCGTATATTCGGCGCATTTTTGATTTTTACAGCTTTGTTGCTGCCCTTCAAGCATCAGCTGCCACACGTCGCCAGCGGCGGCGCCGGCGCCCTTAGCTGGCTGATACTGATTGTCTCGGGCGCCATAGCTGGCTTTCTCTCGGGGATGCTAGGTATCGGCGGCGGCACGGTAATGGTGCCGGCATTGGTGCTGGGGGCTGGTCTGCCTCAACAAATATCGCAAGGGACGGCGCTGGTGGCTATGATAATACCTTCTTTGGTAGGCGCTTTCACCCACTGGCGCATGAACCACATAGACAAGGCAATTGCCCCTAAACTCCTTCTGGGTATCGTCTTAGGCGCTTTTTTGGGGGGGCACGCAGCCCTTAGCATACCTGAAGGTATACTGAGGTGGATCTTCGCTGCAGTGCTTATTTGGACGGGCGTAAGGTATCTGCGCAAGAACGGGGGAGGCAGTAAATGAACCTGGGACCAATCGAGATAATCATAATACTACTGATAATCGTGTTGCTATTCGGGGCCAAAAAGCTTCCCGAACTGGCGCGGGGGCTGGGCCGCTCCGCCAGCGAGTTCAAGAAAGGACTCAAAGAGGAAGAGCAGGACAAGGGTCAGCGAGAAGACGGAAACAAGTGAATATACTTGGGTTTCAGCGCGATTCTCAACGTGGAACCTTCGCTGAGATTCAGGCGCTCGTGAACGTGCCTGGGCAGTAGCATGGAAAGCGGTAGCGAGCTTTTCAAGCGAAAATGGTAACTATTGCCACGCTTGTGTATTTCGCTCACGCTTGCCTCTATGACGTTGTCATTGAGGCTATTGGGGAGAGGCCTGCCTGGCCTGACCACCACTTCTTCGGGTCGTATGCCCCAGTAGACGTCTACGCTGCTTGCTGAGCCAATGTAGCCCTCTCATCGCGAACGTATTTTGGTCTTTGCTTGAATACCCTCGCTGAAGCTGAGAAGGGTCGGTTTATGGACCTTCTTTGCGATAGACGCTAAGCAGCGCGGCGGCGCCTGGTTTAGATTGGCGGCGGCTATGCGTAAGACTCCGCCTTCGGCGCTTCCAAAAGACAGCAAAGCGAAGGCGAACAACAGCAAAAAGCGCATGGACGTAGCCATGATGCCAATCTAACGCAAAAAGCGCCCCGCTACTGCGGGGCGCGAAAGGATAGTATACGTACGTTACTGGACGCCGACTTTTGGCGCTAGGGCGTTGCGTTCTTTGAGGACGTCGGCGGCCGTCATGGCCTTGGCGCGGTACTTGGCTACTTCATCGGCGGTGAAGGGTTTGAAGTCTTTGGGAAGGAGCTTTTTGTTCCACTCATTGAGAATGAAGTTGTAGAGGTCGGCTACCTGGGCGTTGGATAGCTGGGCGAAGGGCGGCATAAAGCCTGAGTAGGTCTTGCCATGAGACTTGAGCTGGCCCTGGATGCCGAAGGCGACGATGTGGACCAAGAGGGCGCGTCCCTCTTTCGCCTTGACGAAGCTGCCGATCGAGTTGGCGACCGGGGGGAAGGCCCCGGGGTTGCCCTGACCGTTGGCCATGTGGCAGCCCGAGCAGAACTGGTTGTAGACGTTTTGCCCGTTACCCGCTAAGGCCAGAGCGGCCATTGCCAGAGCCAGTGTTGTAATTAAGAAGATCTTTCGCATATACCTTACCTCCAGCTAGGATTATAGCAGTAGATTGACGGGAAAATTGTTCATGAAATATTAACGCGCCTTAATCTCCGTCCAGATTCTGTCGTACAACTTTAGACTCGAGCCGATGTCGTGGATGAACTCAAGTTTCTTCATTACCGCGTTGCTGGGGTAAACTGCGGGGTCGTTGAGAAGTTTGCTGTCGAGGTACGGTTCGGCTGCTTGCACCGGAGAGGCGTAGTAGTTGGCGTTCGAAATTTGCGCCGCCACCCGCGGCTGCAGGATAAAGTTCAGAAAGGCGTAGGCCAGTTGGGGATGCGGGGCGTCTTTGGGGATGGCCATGGCGTCTACCCAGATGGTGCCGCCCTCTTTGGGGATGACGTACTTGATCTGGGCGTCCTCGTCTTGAACCGCAAAGATGTCGCCGGAGTAGTTGTGGACTATGACCGCGTCACCCGCCAGCAGGCGACTGCGCCCCTCAACGCTGTTGGCGAAGCCGATGCCGCGCTTTTTGGCCGAGATGAGCAGCTTTTCGGCCTGACGCAGGTGAGACGGGTCGGTATCGTTGAGCGAGTAACCTAAGTATTTGAGCGCCGCGCCTATAGTTTCGCGCATTTCATCCAGCAGCAGGAAGGGCCCCTGATATTGCTTTGGGTCGAAGAACACCCCCCACGAATCTACCGCACCGTCTACCTCGCCGGCGCGATAGGCGATACCCGTAGTGCCCCACTGGTAGGGTATGGAGTAGGTGTTGCCAGGGTCGTAAGCGGGGTCTTGAAAGCGGGGGTACAAATTGCTTAGGTTGGCTATCTTGGTGTGGTCAAGCTTTTTTAGTAATCCCGAGCGAGCCATCTCGGCCACGTAGTAATCCGGCGGGACAACAAGATCGTATTCGCGGGCGCCGCCGGCCTGCAGTTTGGCCATCATGGCTTCGGGGGCGTCGAAGGTGTCGTAGATAATCCTCACGTCGTACTTCTTGGAGAACTCTTGCAAGACGCTCTCAGGGATGTACTCCGCCCAGTTGAAGATCCTCAGCTCCCCTTTGGCGAAAGAGAGGGAGAGCCACGCGGTCAGCAAAAAAACGACAACCCTTTTCATGCTTTACCTCCTTGTAGAAACACGTTGCACTACTATTAGAATCAGCGTAGTCACCAAGATCATAAGGGTAGAGAGGGCGTGGATTTCTGGGGTGACTCCCTTTTTGACGCTGGAGAAGATGTATATCGGCAGAGTAGTAGAACCAGGGCCGGCGGTAAAAAAGGTAATGACAAAGTCATCGAGGCTGAGCGTGAAGGCTAGCAGGGCGGCCGCCGCAACCCCTGGCCATATCAGCGGCAGCGTTACCAACCAAAACCTCTTCCAGCCGGCGGCGCCCAGGTCGTAGGCCGCTTCGTGAAGGCTGGGGTCCAGCCCGGCCAAGCGACTTTTGATGATGAGCGTAACGTATGCAACTTGGAAAGTGATGTGGGCAAGTATGACCGTGATCAAGCTCATGTGAAAAGCGGCCAGGTAGCGTTGTACCCAGGCGAAGAAGAGCAGCAGGGCGGCTCCCATGGCGACGTCGGGGATAACGATGGGAACGTAAAGGAGGAATAGCAACCCACCGCGTCCGAAAAAACGGTAGCGTGAAAGGCCCAACGCCAAAAGGGTGCCCATGACTGTAGCCACGGTCGTGGATACGCCGGCTACAATCAGACTATTTACGAG
Source organism: Thermaceae bacterium (assembly GCA_026987375.1). GTDB lineage: Bacteria > Deinococcota > Deinococci > Deinococcales > Marinithermaceae > Oceanithermus. Next base: position 19,946 of record JALSMT010000113.1, read on the forward strand.
GTAGAAGTGTACTTGGGAGTGGCTTAAGAGCTGCTTGTACCATTTAAGGGTAAAGCCTTGCCAGTTGACGCCATACCTGCTGGAGTTGAAGGATAGCGCGATAATGACGAGAATAGGCAGATACAGGAAAGCCAGCACCAGCAGTCCCTGCGCCGTCAGTAGACGGCGGCCGCTCATAGCAGATCCTCCAGGCCCTTTTCGCCGGCCCAGCGCGCGTATATCCAGAGGCCGAGCAAGACTACCGCCATCAGCACGAAAGCTGCGGCCGAGCCGAAGGCCCAATCGCGCGAAGAGCCGAACTGTTGCTGAATGACGTTTCCTATGAGAACCGTTTTTCCGGCGCCGAGCAGATCGGAGATTACGAACGTTCCTACTGCGGGAATGAAGACGAGCATTACTCCGGAGACGAGCCCAGCTATTGTTTGCGGCAAAATGGCGTGGAAGAATCCGCGCAGACGTCCGGCGCCTAGGTCGTAGGCGGCTTCGAGGAGGGTCCAGTCTATCTTTTCTACGGAGGCGTAGAGCGGCAGTATTAGGAAAGGCAGGTAGGTGTAAACCGTTGCTACGTAGACTGCAGTCCAGCTGGGATAGAGGTGCAGCGGATTGAAGCCTACTGAGGCTAGGAAAGCGTTGAGGACGCCCCGGCGCTGGAAGATTACTATCCAGGCGTAGACGCGGATGAGAAAGTTGGTCCAAAAGGGAAGCACGACGAGCAGCAACAGCAAGTTTTTGCGCTTGCTCAGGGCAATAAAAAAGGCGAAGGGGTAGCCCAGTAGCACCACTACCGCCGTGGTGACACCTCCCAATAGCAAGCTACGCCAGAGAATTTTCAGGTAGAGCGGGTCGAAGCTCTCGCCGTCCAAGCCAAGGAATCGCAGGTAATTGCTCAGAGTAAGCGGGCCGCTAATCCAGCCGTTGGCGCCTCTTTGCAAAAAAGAAGCGTAAAAAACGAAGAGGCTGGGCAGCAGCATGAACGCCACCAGCCAAGCCGCCCCGGGCAGCGCCGTAGGCAGCAGCTTTTTCCAATCGCCTCTACTACCCATCTATCGCCACCAGGTTTTCCGGAGGCAGCTCGGCGAAAACGTTCTCGTCGTAGTCGAATTCTTCGAACCCCGGCTCTTGAATGTCGGCGTTGAGAGTGTACGCTATCAACTCGAGCGGGCCAGCATCGAGGAGATACTGGTTTTCAGCGCCGGTATAGATTATGTCGTCCACGCGCACCGGCACTACGTTGGCGCGAGGCGGGCGAGTGCGGTGCAAGCGTAATTTTTCTGGTCGGATGGAAAGGGTGTAACGGCGCCCTGGCGCCAGTGCTTCTTTTACCGCCAGGTCTCCTAGCGGGGTGGTGGTGCGCGACTCGTCCAGAGCGGCGGCCGGTATGAGATTGGAGGCTCCTAAAAACTGTGCTACGAAGCGGGTCGTAGGTCTTTCGTATACGGCTTCAGGAAAGTCTAGCTGTTCGATTTTGCCGTGGCGCATTACCGCCAGGCGATCGCTCATTACCAGAGCCTCTTCCTGGTCGTGGGTGACGTAAATGAAGGTCAGGCCAAGCTCTTCCTGCAGGTTCATTAGCTCTACCTGCAGCTGCTTGCGCAGCTTATAGTCGAGCGCCCCCAAGGGTTCGTCGAGCAAGAGTACGTCTGGTTCGTTGACCAGGGCGCGCGCCAGCGCTACGCGCTGTTTTTGTCCTCCGGATAGCTCATCTGGCCTGCGTTTTTCCAGTCCTGCTATGTCAACCAGGTCCAGCACCCAAGATATTCTGGAGCCTATTTCGGAGGCTGGCAAGCGCTTCATCCTCAGACCGAAAGCGATGTTGTCGTAGACGTTCATATGCGGGAAGAGGGCGTAGTTTTGGAAAACGAGGTTTAGCGGACGGCGATAAGGAGGTACAGACCGCATGTCCTGGCCGTTGATGCGAACTACTCCTTCGTCGGGGTTTTCAAAACCCGCCAGTATTCTCAGCAGGGTAGTTTTGCCGCAGCCGGAAGGCCCCAGCAGGCTGAAAAACTCACCCGCCATAACCTGCAAAGTAACTCCGTCGAGAGCCTGGGTACCGCCATCAAAGCGCTTGCGCACCCCAGAAACCTCTACGACTACCTCTCCTCGTGGGGTGCGCGCTCGTTTACCTTTGAAAAGCTTGTGCTGCTCCAATTCTCATCTCCCTTCGCAGGGCAAGTTTAAGCCCCAGGCAATTCGAGCGCAAGGCGGCTAGCTCAATCGTCGGGGATCAGTGAAAAAGGTTTTTGCTGCAGCGAAACGATAAATGATGTTATCTCGTAATGTATGTCGCCGTTACCGCTTGCGTCCAACTCTACTCCGATCCTGAAGCCATCCTGGTTTACCAGGTCAAGTTGGGGGTCGCCTTGGCGCAAAACGGCGTTCAGGGAGACGGTCCCGCTGGCGCCTGGGGCCAAGCTAATGGAGGCGTGACTGAGGCTGGAGTCGTCGTGACCGTCGTAAATGTTGGCGTCGTCGGCGGCGCGTGCCAGGCGAAAGTCGGCGCTGGCGGTGATGGGGCTCGAGCCGGTATTTTTGACGGCGATCTTCAACTCGACTGCAAAACCGTAGAGGTCTTGCAGAACCGGTACGCCGTCCACCAGCAGACCCGCATCGGGGCTAAGAATGTTGCCGTCAGCGTCGGGAACGTATATACGGATACTACCCGGGACGTTGACGTCTCCCGAAGTCTGCGAGCCGCCTGATGAGTTTACGAAAGAAAGCACGTCAACCTTGCTCGTCAATACGGTTTTGCCGCTGCAGGCGGTCATGGCGACCAGGATTCCTAGCAGAAGAAGTGTTTTTTTCATCTCGCCTCCCGCTATAGCGCAAAGCCGATGCTGGCGGCTATGCCAAAGACCGTTTCGCCGCTAAACGCGGCTTGGTGAGTCGTCAGCGCGGCGTCAAAAGACAGGTGAGGTAAAGAAACTCCGGCTCCCAGGCCTACTCTAAGACCGTTTTGGTAACCCAAGCCGGCGCGCAGCCTCAGTATGGCAAGTCGGTACTCCAGACCGAAGTGCGTGCCAAGTTCGCCATAGCCATAACTCAGGTCGGCTCCCAGCAAGATATCGCCGCCGCTTTCCAGGGGCTGCTTGTAGGCCCCGTTCAGATAGACGGCGGGGTTAAAGCCGCCGAACGACCTGCTGGCGGGCCCGTCGCGCAGAACGTTGCCGTCTTTATCGGTGCTGCGCAGGCTGCCGTTCCACTGCGCCATGCCCACTAGATTGTTGACGCCCAAGCCAAACGCTCCGTCGCCAAAGTCGAGCGCCATTCCCAGGTCGAGCCGCCCACCATAACCTGAGCCTTGCCCGGGCCTGACCAAAAAGACCTCGCTGGCGTAGCCGACCGGACCGGGCGCGCCGTGGCTGTCGGTTTCGGTAATGGCGGTCAGCTTGGCGTCTGCATACGCCAGACCGTAAAAAGCTTGCACCCCGCCGCCCAGGTACAAATCGGCCGTCAGGCCAGGCAGACGCGGCATGCGACCGGCGTAACCCAGGCGTACGGTCAGCCCGGCTTGCGCAGACCCAAACGCGCTTAACCGATACTCGCTGTCGGCTTGCAGATAACCGCGGGAAAGGTCGCGCGCCAGATTAGGGCCCGGCTCGAGACCCAAACCGCCGCTGGAAAAGAATGCCCCTACCGAAAACTGCAGGCCGGGCAGGCCGGTGGGTATAGCCAATTCGAAAGCCGGTTTGGGCGGCTGGTATGCGCCGGCTCCGCCGTTTTTGTAACTCCCCAGGTCAAAAGGCCTACCGGAGCCGTCGCGGATGCTGACGCCGTCGGCGCTGACGTCGAAGACTATCTCGCGAGGGCTGGAGGGAGTATTGATCTCCAACTCGTAGGGGTGCGAAACCTGGTCGTAGAAGGCGAGAAGGTCAAAGTTGTTTTTGAAGCGGGCGCGGTCGCTGAAGTAGTAGAGGGGACTGGTGCTGGGTCTGAGGGCCAGATTGATTACTCCCAACGGCAGGGAGAAGCCGGCGTCGGGCCCGTACCCCGCGGCGGGAAAGGCGGCGAAAGCCGGGTTTAGCGGCGCGGCCCAGGGTCCTGGCAGGTTCAACCCGGCCATTCCCAGGCTGCGCACTCCCTGCCCCAGGCCAAGGCCGCCCGTCATCAAAAGAGCCGCAACAAGCAGTTTCTTCACTCCTCTACCCCCTTTCTGACAATCGCAGCATATATCTTGCTGAAACGTGCGGCTACCCCCAAAAGGGTTACCTGACCAGCGCCGTGGTAGTGGTACGCAGGTGCGCTAAGTGCGTTAGCGCGATCGCCAGGGCGTCGGCCACGTGGCTGCTGGCGGGAGTTTTCTTCATCTTGAGTAAAGCCCGGACCATGAAGGCCACCTGATTTTTGTCCGCATGGCCCGTCCCTACCAAGGCGCGCTTTACCTCCATGGGCCCGTACTGAAAAACCTCTAGCCCGGCCTGGGCGGCGGCGAGGAAAACCGCCCCCATGGCCCAGCCGACCTTGTAGGCCAGTTCGTTTTGGCGGTAGAAGAACTGGGCCTCCACCGCTATCGCCTCCGGCTCGTATTCGTTAATTGCCCCGTGCAAGCTGTCGAAAATTGCGGCTATCCTCTTGGGGGCCGCTTGGCGGTGGCTCGTTTTAACCAGTTCCGCGTAAACATAGTCGGCTTTGGCGCTATTGCCGCTGACTATGCCAATTCCCAGGTTGCTAATGCCTGGGTCTACGCCCAGCACAATCACGTTATGCCTCTACGCCGCTGAGGTCGAGGTTCGAGTAGACGTTCTGAACGTCGTCCAGGTCTTCTAAAGCGTCGATCAGGCGCAGCACCTTTTGCGCTTCGTCGTTGCTGAGTGAGGTGGTGTTTTGCGGAATCATCGTTATTTCGACGGAGTCGGCTTTAAAGCCGGATTCTTCCAGGGTCTGGGCGACGTTGAATACCTCGTTAGGCTCGGTGTATACCTCCAGCAAGCCTTCGGATTCTTCTAGGTCTACCGCGCCGGCGTCTATGGCGGCCTCCTGCGCCTCTTCGCCGGCTATGGGAAGTACTATCAGGCCCTTGCGCTCAAACTGCCAGGCCACCGCTCCGCTCGAGCCCAAAGAGCCGCCGTGCTTGCTAAAAACGTGCCTCACCTCACTGGCGGTGCGGTTGCGATTGTCGGAGAGCGCAAAGACTAGCAACGCTACCCCTCCCGGGGCGTAGCCTTCGTAGACAATTTCTTCGAACTTGCTGGCGCCTTCGCCCTCGCCGCGCAGCTTGGCCAGCAAGCGCTCTATGTTGTCACCGGGGACGTCATCCCGCTTGGCGGCCTCAATGGCGTTACGTAGCTGCACGTTACCGGCGGGGTCGGGGCCGCCGCCCGAGCGGGCGGCGGCGGATATTGCGCGCATGTGTTTAGTGATCAACTTGCCGCGCTTATTGTCGTTGGCGGCTTTTTTCCTTTTTATTTGAGCCCATTTGCTGTGACCGGCCATGAATCACCTCTTTAGTCAGTTCATTATAATCTTTGCGGCGTTATAGGCTGAAATCATGAAAGCCCTAATCAAGGCTGGGGCGCGGCCGGGTTTGGTCTTTGCGAAGTAGAGGACCGTCAGCCGGGGCCCGCAGAAATACTGGTCGAGGTAAATGCGGCCTCCATCTGCGGCACGGACTTGCATATCTGGCGCTGGGATCACTGGGCAGCCGGACGATTGAAGCCGCCGCTGATAAGCGGCCACGAGTTCGCCGGGGTAGTGGTAGCGACGGGGCCAAGCGTAACGACTCCGCGGGTGGGCGATCACGTAAGAGTGGAGAGCCACGTAGTCTGCCACACCTGCTATCAGTATCGTACCGGCCAAGGCCACATCTGCTAGAACACGCATATCCTCGGGGTTGACATAGACGGTGGATACGCCCAGTACGCCACCGTTCCGGCGGAGAACGCCTGGGTGAATCCTCCAGACCTGCCGTGGGAGATTGCCGCGGTGCTCGAGCCCTTCGGTAACGCAGTGCATACCGTTTATTCCGGCGTGGGCGTTGAAGGAAAGTCGGTATTGATTACCGGAGCCGGCCCGATCGGCTTGATGGCGGTGGCGGTGGCCCGCGCCAGCGGCGCCACCTTGGTGGCGGTAACAGATTTACAGCCATACCGGCTGGATTTCGCCAGGAAGATGGGCGCTGACCGGGTGATAAACGTGGCCGAAAAAGACCCTGTGCAGACCATAAAGCAGCTTACCGGGGGCAAGGGAGTTGAGGTGCTGCTCGAGTTTTCGGGCAGTGAAAAAGCGATTCATCAAGGCCTGCAAGCGCTCATGCCCGGCGGAGAGGCGCGTATATTAGGGATACCTTCCGACCCAATTAATTTTGACTTGGCCGGCGAGTTGGTGATGCGCGGAATAACCGCGCTGGGTATAGCGGGCAGAAGGCTCTATCAGACCTGGTACCAGGGCAGCGGTCTAATCTACAGTGGCCGAGTAGACCTGCAACCGTTGATTACCCACCATTTCGCCATGGCCGACTACAAGGAAGCATTTGCCTTGCTGCAGAGAGGAGTAGGCGTAAAGGCCATTCTCTACCCCGAACAGTCTTGAAAACGGGCAGAGAATGTTCATGCAGGCTTGCCGAATAAAAACACGATTCAATAATATATCCCTATGGAGAGGACTCTGCCTTTTCGTTGGGAGCCCGCAGAAAGCACCCTTTACCTGTTAGACCAACGCCGCCTGCCTCAGGAGGAGGTGTGGTTACCTCTTAACAGCGCCGCAGACACGGCGCGCGCCATAAAGGACATGGTGGTGCGCGGAGCGCCGGCGATAGGCGTAACGGCCGCCTACGGCATGGTTTTGGCTCACATCGCCGCAGAAGACCTTGACCAGGCCGAAGGGTTGCTGGCGCAGAGCCGCCCCACGGCGGTGAACCTCTACTACGCCTTGGCTCGGATGCGGCCTCTCAAAGGAAACCTCGAGGGCAGCTTAAAAGAGGCGCGGGAAATATGGCGCGAAGTAGAAGAAACGGAGCTGGCCATTAGCAAAAACGGTGCGAGGGTGTTGAAAGGTCAGGTCTTAACCCACTGCAATACAGGGCCCATAGCTACTGGAGGCTATGGAACTGCTTTGGGGGCGATCATCGAGGCGTACCGCCAAGGGAGAATAGAGCATGTTTGGGTGGACGAGACACGTCCCTACCTGCAAGGGGCGCGCTTGACCACTTGGGAGCTGCAGAAAGCCGCCGTGCCGGCAACGCTGATAAGCGACAACATGGCCGCCCATTTTATGAAGCTGGGCGAAGTAGACCAAGTGATGGTAGGCGTAGACCGCATGGCCTCTAACGGCGACTTCGCTAATAAGATAGGAACTTACGGGCTGGCGGTTCTGGCGCAGCAACACGGCATTCCTTTCTACCCCGCTCTACCACTTTCTTCGGTAGACTCAAAGTTGGCGAACGGCGGCGCTATCCCCATAGAAGAGAGAAGCCCAGAAGAGGTCACCACTATTCGCGGGGTCGCTATCGCGCCGGAGGGCTTCCCGGCGCGACATCCGGCCTTCGACGTCACGCCGCATCGTCTCATCACGGGCATAGTTACTGAAAAGGGAATACACTACCCCCCCTTCGACGAGGGACTGCGAAATGCGCTGGCCGAGTCCTGACAGCATTTTGGGATCCAACTGCCCCCTTTGCGGTCGTGAGCTGGACGGGCCCGGAGTGTGTTCTTCCTGCGCAAGGGAGATGCATGCAGCTCGCAGACACAACCTTTTGTACCTGGGAAACTACCGCAAATATAAAGACGTAGTGCGATCCCTTAAATACCGCGGCGGGCGGAACCTAGTTCCAATCCTGGCGCAAAAGCTGGCTGAAGGTGTCAGGGCTGCGGAGTGGCGGCCAGAAGCGGTGACGGCCGTGCCAACGATGTGGTGGCGCTCCTGGCTGCGAGGCTATAACCCCGCTGAGGTGTTGGCTCGGGAGATAGCGGCAGAGCTGGAATTGCCTTACCAAAGGGTGCTAGCCCGCAGGTATGCACCCAGTCAGACGCGTAGAGGCCGCGACGAAAGGTCCGCCGTCAAGGCCGGTGTTTTTTACCTGAGGATGATCCTGAAGCAGCAGACTTGGCTGCTCGTCGATGACGTTTGGACGACCGGGGGAACCTTTAGGGCGGTAGAAAGAGTACTACGCGCGGGAGGGGCTAGGGCGGTCTATGGAGCGGTGATCGCCGCACGCGGAGATTGAGCGGAAATCCCTAAATAGGGTTAAATTGGTGAAGGGGTCCGTGGTGGCGAAGCTGCGCAGGTTGAACGAACTCTTGCCTCTCATTGAGGCGGGTCGCTACAGGCTGGGCCCACACGCCGCCAGGCACATGCTGCAGGAAGGCTTTGTCGAGAAAGACGTTCTAAGCGCGCTCAAATGGGGACGAGAGCTGGCCCTTTATCCTGAGGACGAACGGATGCTGGTCCTGGGATATATGATCTTCGGAGCCCGCCTGCGCCTGCCTTTACACGTTGTCTTGGAGTTCCAAAAACCACGCTGGGTAGATATTATTACAGCTTTCATTCCTGAAAGACCCCACCGCGTCTATTCGCGGGCGCGTCTTGCGGCATTACTGCACTTTGACGGCGGCCGCGAGGAGGTGCAATGGGCTTTCCCCGACGCCGCGGGCTAGCCCGAAAACGCCTATCGCAATAAGAATGAGCCCCGTTAGGAGCTCATTGCAAAGGAGGCTCGACAAATCTACTTTTTCTTGATGGGCAAGCCGGCCTGGGCCCAGGCGCTAAAGCCTCCCTTGAGGTTTTGAGGTTCTTGTCGCCCAGGGCCTGCAGGTAGGTTAACGCGTACTGGCCGCGGGCGCCTTTGGCGCAATAGACCAGAATCGGCTTGAGAATAGACTTCACGCAGGCAGCGCCGCCGGCTTGGATTAGCGGTTCGATGCCACGGGCGGGAACCTCGTTGGGCTGGAGCGTGGCCGCCATGGCCGCCGCCTGGCTGTGAGCGGCCAGTCGGCTGTCTGCCGGACAGTCGCTAAGATCTGGAACGGCGCGCATTGACCGCAGCTTACCTCAAAGGCCGAAAAAGTCGCGAGCTAACAGTGTATCTTCAGCTATTTGGCGGCGCAGATCTTCCAGGCCGGAGAAACGTTTTTCATCACGCAGCTTTTTCAAAAACGCTACTTCTATCTCATGACCATAAAGGTCGCCGTGGTAACCGATCAGGTGGGCTTCAAAACGCAGGTCTTGGCCGCCGACGGTAGGGCGCGTGCCGACGTTGACAACCGCGGGATAATCACCGCTAGCAGCGCCGGCGCGCGCCGCGAATACCCCGCGCGGCAGGACTTTGTTAGTCGCCGGCTCGATATTGGCGGTGGGAAAGCCCAGCAGAGAGCCAACGCCGTCGCCGCGCGCTACCAGCCCCCGAGCGGAATAGTGGCGGCCTAACAGGTGGCGAGCGCTTTCAACGTCGCCTTTTTGCAGCAGTTCGCGGATGCGGGTGCTCTTGACCGGTTCCCCTTCTAGCTCTAGCAGCGGTACTACCGAAGTATAGGCGACTTCGTTTAGGTCGGCTGGTAAGCCGCTGCGCCCGCGGCCAAAGCCGAAGTCTTGTCCGACCACGATTTGAGTGGCCCCAACCCGGCGCAGGTCTCCTAAAAACTCTTCTTTGCTGCGGGAGGCAAAGTTATTGTTAAAAGGAACCGCTAAAACTACGTCGACGCCTAAGCCTTTGAGCAGCTCCAGTTTTTCGCTCAAAGTCGAGAGCATACCTACCCCCCTAACGAAAACCTTGGTAGGCGGGTCAAAGGTGTAGACCAGGAGCGGTAAGCCTGCTTCTCTGGCCAGGCGGCGGGCGTGGGCCAAGAGGTGCTGGTGCCCCAGGTGGACGCCGTCGAACGAGCCGATGGCCGCGACCTTGGGCCCTGAGGGAACGTCTTCGGGAGAGGCGCTGATGATCATGATTCGTCTTCCAAGGAAAAGAGCAGGCCGGCTAGCGTGGAAGCGCTTATGGCTATTTCGCCTCGTTGGGATTGGCGCAGCACCTCGGCCGGGTCGCGCCAGACTACGGTCAGGTCTTCGTCCTCGTCGGGGGCGCCGCTAGCCGGCCTAGTGTCGCTGACCTTAAAAAGATACGTTTTCTCATCGGTAAAGCCGGGGCTAGCGTAAAACTCGGCTAACTTTTCGAGCTTGCCGCTTAGCTGGGCTTCTTCGGCAAGCTCGCGCAGGGCGGTTTGCTCGGGGGTCTCGCCTTCTTCGATGAGACCGGCGGGGATTTCCAGCGTCTCTTGGCCGATGGCGGGGCGGTACTGGCTAACGAAGAGAACCCCTTTGTGCGGGTCCTCTACCAGCAGGGCGACCGCGTCTTTGTGTTCGACAATCTCCCAGTGCTCGTCTTCGATGGCCAAAGAAAGTATTTTGCCGTGATAAAGGTAGCGCCTCACGGCTCCAGTATAGAGGTAGGCTGGAGGCATGTTGCTGCTCGGCGAAGTATGGACCTATGACGAGGAGAGGCCGCGGGCTGGCGCAATTTACACTGATGGCGGGTTGATAGTCGACGTTGGCCAAGAGGAGGATTTGCTAGCGCGGTACCCTGATGCTCGTCGTTACCGCTTTGAAAGGATAACGCCAGGCTTGCACGACGCCCACGTCCACCCGCTTTACTGGGGACAGTGGCTGGACTCGCTCGATTTACGCGATGAGAGTGATCCGCTTCGAACGGCAGGTAAGGTGGCCCAGGCGGCGCGACAAAAGAAGCCGGGCGAGTGGATACGGGGTGGGGGATACGTCTTCGCGGAGTACCCTGATTCGGCGCTGCTCGACACGGCCGCTCCGCATAACCCGGTATACCTGGAATCGCGAGACCTGCACAGCGCCTGGGTCAACCAAGAAGCGCTACGACTCGCCGGCGTGTCGCCCGCAAGTACGGACCCAGAGGGTGGCGTGATAATCCGTGATAGCGATGGAAAGCCGACCGGCTACCTGCTCGAGCGCGCCACCGAATTGGTAGCAGCAAAGCTGCCTCCTGCGCAGCGGGCCGACCTGCGCCGCGGCCTGGCTGACCTGGCCGCGCGCGGTTACGTTGCGGTCCACGCCATGGGCGACGGCCCGCCCGAGGCGACAGAATGGGTGCGCCAGATGGCTTTGCAAGAAGAGCTGCCCTTGCGTTTAGCCTGGGCCCTTCCAAAAAGCATATGGACTTCCTACAGACCGGAAAAGATAGGGGAACAGCTTCACGTATTCGGCGTCAAGTACTTTGCCGACGGCGCCCTGACCAGCCGCACCGCCTGGATGAAAGTTCCCTACGCCGACGGTGGATATGGAATGCCGCTCGACGATCCGCGCGACTACTTAGAAGCGACACTACGGGTTTTGGAAAGAGGCTTTGTGCCGGTATGGCACGCCATAGGCAGCCGGGCCATTGCTGAATTACTCAACCTGGCGGACAAGGTCGAGGCCTACCGCCCTGGCTCAAAGAGCAAGATTCGCATAGAGCACGTACAACACGTGGATGACCAGGACGTCGCCAGACTGAAAGGGCACGTTTTGTCGATGCAGCCTACGCACGCCCGCGATGACGCAGAAGTTGTCAAAACCATCATGCCGCAAAGGCAGAATGAAGCATACCGCTGGCGTGATTACGTAGAGCAGCAGCCGCGCCTGCTGGTTTTTGGCTCAGACGCCCCCGTTGCGGAACCCGACGCCATAGCCGGCTTGCGATCGGCAATGAGACACCCGCTCGACGCCTCACGGAGCATATCCGAGAAGCAGGCCGTTGCCGCCTACACCCATAATCCCGCAGCGGCGCTGGGTTGGGCTAGAGAAGAACGACCGTGGGGGATAATCGCCAAAGGCGCCGCACTTGCCTTAACCTTGTGGGAGGATGGTAAACCTGTCGCTAGGGTGTGGAGAGATGGCATTGAGAACATAAATGGTCTACAATACCTAAGATAAGTGTAGGGGCTATCGGAGTATCTGATACTGTAATAGCAAAGGAGTGTGTAATATTGCCGACTAAACGCCTGAGAAAGTGGCTTGAGATAATCAGCTCGACAGAACCGATAGAGCAGGTTTGGCGGGAAATGTATGACGCCTATGGATACGAGTCGATGCGCGTGGTATTGTTCAGCCGTAGCGCCGCCGAGGTCGCTTTCTCGGCCGGTGAAAACGCCGGTAACAGAAAATCAATTTCCAGCCTGCTGTATCCCCGCAGAGGGGTGGTCGGACACGCGCTGGAGACCGGAGAAATTCAAGAAGCTAGCGACTACCCCAACGACGCTCGAGCCCTTCCCGAAGACAAGAACGAAGTCAAGAGCCTTTTGGTGATTCCACTTGTTTCCAAGGGTAAAGATTACGGGCTCATTGAATTCGCCAATCATGGTGAACACCATCTGCCGCTTCCTGCGGGGAGGATGTTCGAACTGTACGTCATGCAAAAGCACCTATCTTTGTGGGCAGAACTGCAACATACCAACGCCAAACTGCAAAGGCAGCAAGGGCTTACTTCTTTTATGGGACAGGTACACGAAATATCGTCGTTGGACGAGCTGGTGCCGTATCTGTTCCGCAATCTTTCGAAAGACATCAGATACGACACCGTACTCCTCTCTTTACAGGAGGGCGGCAGGCTACGGGTGCTCTTTGGGGAGGGCGACGACAACATTCTGATGAAGGCGCAGGGTCAGCGGGTCGTTCCGGTTGGCGAAGCAAAACTGACAAACTTTATCATGCAGAAGAACGAGCCGCTGCTGATAGGCGACTTGAGCGATCCTATGTTAAGGAACATCTACCCGATCAACTTTTTCGAGAGCCGGCCAGAAGACCCCGACCCGCAAGACAGAACCCGTAGCCTTTTGGCGGTTCCTTTTGAGACGGGCTCGAGTCGTGGCGTGCTGTCCTTGCAATCTACCGAGGCATGGCGCTACGGTCTTGCCGATTTGGAATATCTGGTATCGATTACCGATGTTCTCTCTTACGCCATAGAACAGCTGCGCTGGCGCAGCCTGGACGAGTTTTCGCGCGCTCTGTCCCAGCTTAGCTGGGAGGTCGGAGACGAAGGCCAGCAGTATCGTAGACTACTGTCGCTTCTTCGCGGTGTCTGGCGGAGCCGGGGCTCGGTATTGTACTTGGCTGACCCCACTCGTGATGAGTACAAAAAGCGCGCCGCCACTGGCTTATTAAAGCGCTCTCCCGCCAGTCTGAATATGGGTGGAATTAGCCTTAGAGGTCCTAGGGCGTACTTTGCCAAGGCAGCGACCCCACAGACGCTGACGCCGTTATGGCTGGACGACGAGAGCAAAGGCGCCATGCTGATACCTTTTGGCAACGGTTTCATTTGGCTGATCGGAGAGAACGAGTACACCGATTGGGACCTGCAAATGGCGCACTCGCTAATGAGAGTGCTGGCGCCATACGCCGATAGGTTGGGTGAGCAGCGTCGCCTGCAAAAGGAGGCTGCCCTAGACCCGCTAACGGGCGTTTCAAACCGCAGACGCCTAAAAGAGCAGCTCAGGCACCTGATAGCCCTTTCGCAACGTAACGACTACGGTTTTAGCGTGGCTTATGCTGATTTGAAGAACTTCGGTCGGGTCAATAACCGTTACGGTCATAATGTCGGCGATCGCGTTTTACTGCACACCGCCCGCCTTTTAGCCGGGTCCCTGCGAGAGGAAGACGAGATTTTTCGCTTTGGTGGAGACGAATTTGTCTTGCTCTTTCCCCATACTAGTCGCCAGGATGCCTTGGAGGCGCTGCGGCGGATTGCGCACGTCATAGAAAATGACGCCGAGCTAGCACATTACGGCGTTAGTATCAACTTCGGCCTCGCCGAATACCAGCCGGGGGAGAGCGCCGACGAGCTTGTAGACAGAGCTGACCAGCAGATGTACCTGGCTAAGAAGCAAGGCAAAATTTACCTTTCCTAGAGAACTAGCGCGCCATACCCTCTTTGGCGTAACGCCGCGGCCAGGTCCGCAGCGGCATGTTTGTCCAGGTGCTGATTGCCGTTGCCGCATTTGGGGCTGAGAATGCAGCGAGGACAGCCGGACTGGCAGGGGCAGTTTTCTAGTAGTTCGGCTGCGGCCTTTATCCACTCGCTAAAATTCTCCGCGCCCGCGCGCGCATAGCCGACGCCTCCCGGGTAGCCGTCGTAGATGAAAATTACCGCGCCGTCTCCCGAAGGCAGCGACTCGGGGTAGAGGGGGTAACTGACGCCGCCGACGTCGCGTCTTTCAGCGAGCACGAAAAGCGGTAGAAGCCCTATCATGGTGTGCTCCAAGGCGTGGATGCCGCTGGCTATTAGGTTGGGAGGCAACGCCCCCTGAGGCGGATGGAACCAGACCGCCTCGGTGTCGAACGCCACTTCGGGCATGTCCAGCTCGACTTCGTCCAGTACCGCGCCGCTGAGATAGCGCTTCTTGACGTAGCCCACCACCTGTTCGCGCATGCGAACTTTCCCTATCCAGACGCCTTTTCTGACCTCTCGCGCTGCCTTGGGGTAGACGGTAATATCGGTGTTGGCGCGCGGCTGGGTGTAGTAGTCCTCTAGGCTCGGCAGAAGCACTATCTCGCGCTTGCGGGTGTCGATATTGCGAACCAAGTAGCTTTCTCCCTGGTGCAAGTAAATCGCGCCGGGGTGCGCCTCCCAATAGGCCTGGCGCTCGTCCAGATAGCCAAATTTTCTGCCCGCGCCGTCTACCAGCGAGAACAGCCTTCCGCTGCCGCGCAGATTGATTCGGCGGTGGGGCGACTTGTAGATCGTATGGATACGGGAGTTTTTTTCGAGCAGCTTGTCGTCTTCAGCCAAGCCTGGGACAAAAAAACTCTCCGATTTGGAAACGGGAAGCTCATAGGCCGCGCAGTGCAGGTGATCCGGGTAGAGGTACTGGTTTTGCCAGTCGCTGACCGCTGCTTCGGGGGGGCTGCCGAGCAGCAGCTCGGGTCGCTGCAAAAAGTACTCGTCCAGAGGGTCCTCGCGCGGTATCCAGAGGGTAAGCGCCCGCTCGCGGCCCCTGCCGGCGCGCCCCGCGCGCTGCCAGAAGGCGTTTACAGACCCTGGATATCCCACCATTACCACCGCGTCCAAACCTCCTATGTCTATTCCCAGCTCCAGAGCGCTGGTGCTGACGAGCACGCTCAGCTCTCCCGCGCGAAAGGCTTCTTCGAGTTGGGCTCTTTCAGCGGCCGTGTAACCGGCGCGGTAGCTGCGTATCTTCTCGGCCGCCTCGCTGCCGCGGGTGTAACGGCCGATTAGTTCAGACGCCTTGCGGCTGTTGGTAAAAATCAGTGTTTTCAGTTCGTGAGTGGCGGCCCAGACTGCCAGCTCGGCCGCCTCGATGTTGGCGCTGCGCCTGCGCTCCCCGCTTTCGTCCAGCGCCTTGGGCAACCAGACGACAAACTCGGACTCGCTGCCGCGCCCTGAGGCGGTTATGGCGCTAAAGTCTTCTCCGGTTAGCGCACTGGCGTGCTCTGCGGGATTGGCGATGGTTGCCGAGGCGGCGATAATCTGGGGGCTGGCGCCGTAATGCCTGGCTAGCCTCAGCAACCTGCGCAGTATCAACGCTACTTGGCTGCCGAATACTCCGCGATGATAGTGCAGCTCGTCTATGACGAGGTAACGCATTTTAGACAAAAAGGCGGCCCACTTATCGTGGTGGGGAAGGATGCCGAAGTGCAGCATGTCCGGATTGCTGAGTATCGCCAGGGCGTTCTCGCGGATGGCGGCGCGCCTGCTGGAGGGCGTGTCGCCGTCGTAGGTGAATACCCTATCGGAAAGGTCAAAAGCGTCGGCCAGGGTTTCCAGGCGGCTTTGCTGATCCCGCGCCAGCGCTTTGGTGGGATATAAGAACAGCGCGGTTTCGCCCTGGCGCATGGCCTCGCAAACCGGCGCTTGAAAAACCAGGCTCTTGCCCGAAGCGGTAGGGCTCGCCAGCACTACGTTGGCGCCGTTTTCCAAAGCGCCGAAGGCTTCCGCCTGGTGAGCGTAGGGAGCCATGCCCCAGGTCGCCAAGACCGACTTGAAACGCCCCCGGTACTCGACGGTTTGCAGGGGGGCCGCTGGCAGCAGGCGATGAAAAGATACCTGTCCGCCGTAGCCAGGTACGGCCTCGAGCCAGTTCTTGTAACCGCCGAATGGCTCAATGGCCAGTGGTAGCATCACACCTGCATTCTAGTTGTAGAAAACACCCACGCGCCCGCTTGGAACGCGGGGGTAACTAGAGGCAAATCAGTTTTTCTTGGGGACGTTCAAGAAGGGTTGAGCGCCGCTCTTCCCCTGAGGCACGCCGGCGGCCTTGGGCGGATTTTCTTTTTCGACAACGGCGACTCTTTGTACTACCGAGGCCGCCAGGTTCTTATAAGCTTCGGCGACGGGCCCTTCTTGGAAGGCAGCCGGTAGGCCGGCGTCGGAGCCCTTGCGGATGTTGACGTCCATTGGAATCCGCGCCAGCACCGGAGCCCCAAAAACCTCGGCGAACTTGTCCATGCCGCCTTTGCCGAAAACGTCTATCTCCTCACCGCATTTAGGACAGACCAAATAGCTCATGTTCTCCACGAATCCGAGCAGGTTGACGTTGAGTTTTTGCAACATGCTGACGCCGCGGCGCACGTCTTCCAGAGCTACTTCTTGAGGAGTGCCCACCACCAGAGCGCCGGAAAGGGGAAGGAGCTGAATCACGGAAAGGGGGATGTCGCCGGTGCCCGGGGGCATATCCACCACCAGGTAGTCGAGCTCGCCCCAGTCGGTTTTCTGGGTAAAGTCACGCACGAAGCCGTGTTGCAGGCTGCCGCGCCAGACTATGGGCTGGTCTTCGGGTATGGCCGATCCGATAGACACCAAGCTAACGCCCTGAGCGTCAATGGGGACGATGCGCCCTCCCTGAGTACGCAGCGGCACGCCGCGCACACCCAGCATGCGCGGGGTGTTGGGTCCGAAGGCGTCGGCGTCGAAGAGGCCCACCTTGGCGCCGGCCTGCATTAGCGCAACCGCTAGGTTCACCGCGGTAGTGCTCTTGCCGACGCCGCCTTTCCCGGCGATTACGGCGATGATGTGCGCTACGCCGGGTATGCCGCTGCTCACTTCTACCGCCGGCGCAGAATCCATGGTGACCGTCACCGACTTAACGCCGGGAATGGCGGAAACCGCCTCTTCGGCCTGCTTTTTGAACTGGTCTTTTACCGGACAGGCGGGAGTGGTAAGCCTGATGGTAAAACTTACTGCGCCGTCTTCGCTTATCTTGAGGTCGCGCACGAAACCCAGTTCGACGATGTCCTTTTTGAAATCGGGGTCGATGATCTGGGAAAGAGCTTTAAGAATGGTCGCGGTGTCTAACATGACTTTTTGATTCTGACCTATACAGCCGAAAAAGTCTACCGCGGTGGTTGCAATTAAGGCCCGGTGTGTTTTAGAGAACGTCGCGGGTGGTGCCGCGCACGCGCCAATTGAGGTAATTTTTGCGCCAGCGCAGCGCCTTTTGCAGCGGGGCGAAGAGGGGCGAGAGCGGCAGGGCGTAGGCCGGCAGCCGCACCCTCTCTCCGCCAAAGCCCTCCTTGAAGCGCTGGATGCCGAAGGCGTGCGATTTTGGCGAGGGGACTCGGGGCACGCCCCAAAGGTCGTAAACGGTGTAATTGTTTTCCATGCCCCAGGTCATCGCCGCCCAGTGCATGGCGTAAGGGGCCATCAGGTTCTTTTTTTCGCGACTCGAGCCGCCGTAAAGATAGTCGATCCTGCCGGCGAAGGCGACGAACAATCCTGCGGCCAAGGGTTCTCCCTGGTACTCGGCCAGACTAATGAAGGCGGCGCCGTCGGGCTGCTCCATGGCCGCGAAGACCCTCTGATAGTATTCGCGCGAATGCTGCAAAAGCCTGGCGCGTTCATTGGTGGCGCTGAATAGCTCCCAGAACTTTTCGAAGGCCTGATCCGCGTCAGCGTCGCCGGCTCTGACAATGCGCGTCCTGACGCCTTTACGAAGCGAAAGACGGATGTTGTAGCGGGTTTTTGACTTCATCCTGGCCAGAACGGCGTCGGGCCCGGGGCTGAGGTCTACCCAGATGGAATACTCCGGCTGGATGGTGGCGTAGGGCCTCAGCCTGGCGAATTTGGGCAGCGTATAGGGCTCGCTGACGGGTAGCGGCGGCTCCAGCAATAGATACACGCCGCCGCGTTCTTGCTCGGCCAGGGCTCGCGCCAGCGCCGGTAAATACTTGATGTCCGCAACGGCTGGCCCCCTGGGGGCGTAGAGCATTTTCAGCGGCCCCAGCAGCTTGCGGGTAATGAGTTGGGCGGCCGCTATCGGCATCTCTCCTTCGAAGGCGGCGATGCGGCGCGGCCGCCAGCCGCTGGTGCTCTTGACTTCCCCCCAGCCCCACGATTGCAAGGAGCTGCTAAAAGGCAGCGAGCTGACCAGGGCGTTCCATTCGGTTTGATTATCGTATTCGCGTAAGATCATGTCTCCCCAAGTCGCAACAAAAAGCAATACTAACTAGCGCAACTCGCGCAACGCAAGCCTTATCAACTCTTCAGCGGCAGCGTCTGGTTTTTTTACCACCAGTTTGCGCACTACCGCGTGCACCTGACCTTCGCGGAAGCCCAGGGTTATTAGCGCCGCCGCAGCTTCGTCGGCTGCGGGATTATCAAGAGCTTTCCCCGATTGCGTCAGCCCGGCTAAGTGCTCCGGGAGCTTGTTCTTCAACTCCAGGACGATTCGCTGAGCCAGCTTCTTTCCTACACCAGGCGCGGCTGTGAGGAGTTGGGCGTCGTCGCCGGCCACGCCCTGCCCCAGTAGCGCTAGCGGCAGCGAGCTGAGCATAGCCAGGGCTACGCGCGGGCCTACGCCGGAGACGCTCAGCAGCAGGTCGAACCACTCTAGTTGCAGACGTTCGTGAAAACCATAGAGGGTTAGACTGTCTTCCCGAACAACCAGCTTGGTGTGAAGGTGCGCGTTTTCGCCAATGCGGAGTTTGGCAAGAGTGCTCTGCGGACAAAACACCTCAAAACCGAGGCCGTAAACGCTGATCGTGGCGGCGTCCTCGCGCACGTCCACCACCGGGCCTTCTAGGAAGCGGATCATGAGGTCAGTATACTGAGGACTATGTCGAAGACGGTTGCTTACCAGGGTACCGCGGGGGCGTTTAGCGAAGAGGCGGCAATAGCCGTCGCGCCAGACGGCAGGCCCGTGGGCATGACGACTTTTCACGGCGTCTTCGAGGCGGTGACCTCCGCCGCCGCGGATTGCGGTGTGGTGCCGGTAGAGAACGCCGTCGCCGGCAGCATCAATCAGACGTACGACCTGTTGTTGGAAACCGACCTGCACGTAGTAGGTGAAACGTACCTGCGGATAAGACACAATCTTTTGGCACCGGCGGGTACGTCGCTGGCTGATATCCGCAAGGTGATAAGCCACCCGCAGGCGCTTTCCCAGTGCGATGGCTTCATCGCCAAGCACAAGCTGGAGGCCGTGCCGGTGTACGACACCGCAGGCGCGGCCAAAAAGATCGCCGCGGGCGGCGAAGAGGGCGTAGCCGCCATCGCCTCCAAGCGCGCAGCCGATGTTTACGGGCTGGACGTGCTGGCGGAGGGCATAGAAGATTTTGACTTTAACTACACCAGGTTTTTCGTGATAGCGAGGGAAGAGCTGCCCCGCAAAAAGGGCCCATACAAGACAAGCATCGTTTTTGGCGTCAGGCACAAGCCGGGCGGATTGGTCTCAGCGCTCGAGTCTTTTTCAGAAATCAACCTCACCAAGCTGGAATCGCGCCCGCGCCGCGACCGCGCCTGGAGCTACGTCTTCTATCTTGACTTCGAGGGTCACGTCGAAGATCCCGAACCCGCCGAGGCGCTGGTGACCCTGCTGCGCCGCGCGGCTTTCGTGAAGGTCCTTGGTTCTTATCCAGCGGCCGAGCCCAATGGCGGCTAGCTCCCATATATTTTTCGCAGTGTCTCCTCGACGCGCGAGCGGGAAAGACCAGACTCCCGCAGTTCGGTTTCGAGCGTCTCTCTGCTTACCAGCCGTGAAATTGCTTGCAGCTCAGCCCGGCTGAAACTGGCTGAGTGGAGCGCGTGCTCCTCAAAGGCCCGCCAGCTGGCAGGCACCACCCGCTTTACGATGCCGGAGATGGCCTCGGCGTAAGCTCTAATTTCCGCCTGGGCGTGCCAGTCCAGCCGTAGTTTGAGGAAGTGAAGCAGATTGTGCAGGTCCTGCTTCCAATAAAACTGAGTGTATATTCCCACGGGCAAAACGCTGCGCGCTTGCTCGCGGGCGAGGCCGCCTTCGAGGAGTTTTTCGTACGCGGCATAAGAGCTTTCGTTGCTTCTCTTTATCAGGTTTGCCAGCTCCGCCGCCTCGCTGGAGGGCAGATTCCCTTCGCCCACCTGCTTGTTGGCCGCTCCTTGCCCGCGCAGTTCTTCCGCCGCCGGCTGGAAAAAGTCGTCGTCCAGAACCGAGTAGCGGGCCGATATTTCGTTGACGCTGGCGGTGCGGTGCCGGAACCACTGTCGCGCCACGAAGATGGGCGCTTTAACGTGGAAGGTGAACTCGACCATCTCAAAGGGGCTGGTGTGATGATTGCGCATCAGATAATCAATCAGGGCGGCGTCTTCGCGCTTCGACTTGGCGCCCCCGCCGTAGCTAACCCGTGCGGCGGCGGCGATGCGCTGATCGTCGCCCATCACGTCAATTAGCCGTACAAAGCCTTTGTCTAGCACCGGTATGCTTTCGAACTCGGCCATAACTGATTGTAAGGGAGCGCCAGGGCGCGATGCTTTAGGCCGTAAATATCGCCGCCGCAAGGGCGGCGCGACAGCCCTACGCCGCCGCTGGCGACGCTTGACAAGAAGGGGGGCTGCTTGTACTCTAAGTCTTGCGCCTCAGGAGGCGCGGGGTTCTTGAAAGCACGGATCAGGTTAGGTTAAAGCGTCGGCCAGTAAGGGTAAAACCAGCACGGTCGGCGTAAATTAAGCCTGCAGCAAAGATAAAGCAAG
>JALSMT010000114.1 GCA_026987375.1 Thermaceae bacterium
GTGCGCGATCCGGCCGATGTGCGAGGGCAACGCATGCCCGTGGGTGCGCATCCGCGACGGCAAGCGCTCCTGCCCGCCGCTGCGGGGGCAGGCGCAGGCCTACCTTGAACTCCAGGCTTGGGATGCGTCCGCGTAGCGGCGGCGCAATGTAGAGGAGGTGTTGCGGTGATGAACAGGTGGCGGTGGTGGGCGGTTTTGATGACGTGCATGTTGCTCGCTGGTGTTCTGGCGAGTGATCACGATGACGGGCAATTAATCAAGCCCGTAGTCTCTTTGCAGATGACGCACCTGCGCCTCGGCGATGACCCTGCGCGAATCGCCGGGCAGCAGGCGGTCGCGGGCGGCTTCCCACACTTCCAGGTCGTCCCCAAGGCGCTGGGCCAGGTCGAAGACCATGGGGCCGTCCCCGCGGTCCAGCACCGCGGCCCTTAATGTTTCTTCGATGACCGCGCGTTGCTCTTCGATGCCCGGGGATGCGCTCCCGGGCAGCAGAGGGCCCCGGTACAAATCCAGAGCCTGCGTCACCTTCCCGGAGCGTACGAGCTCCACGAGGCGCACGAAGTCCGCGCTCCATTCGACGGCGATGCGGTAGGGTTTGGAAGCCAAGGGGACGATTTCGCGCAGCCGCGACAGGGTCGACTTGACGGTGCTCAGGCTCACCGAATCGCGGTAGCGCGCCGTCAGTTCGCCCAGGCTGAGGCCGTTCGGGTGCAGGGCCAGCAAGGCGAGCACCTCCGCATGGCTGCGGCGCAGCTCGAGGGGTTCCCCTTGCAAAAGGGCGCGGCGTCCGCCAAGAAAGGTAAGGGTCAACCGCGCGCCCCGGCCGAGCAGCGGCAGGGCCTCGGGCGGGGCGAAGAGCTGCAGGGCGCTTTCGTGCAGGGCGGCCGCCAGCGGTTCCGCTTCGCGCAGGATGCGCTGCGCTTCTTCCTTCCGCTCCTGGGCGTGCAGGGCCGCGGCGAGGTAAAACTTCAGTCTGTACGGCGGTTCGATCGCCATCCTCGAAAAGGCGCGGTAGGCCCTTTCCAGGTGCTCGAGCGACGCCCCTTCCCGTTCTCCAAATCGTGCGATTCCCAGGGCCGTCTCGGCCTGGGCGCGCGCGACCCCGTCGCCTTCCTGCGAAAAGGTAAAGGCTTCGCGGGCCAGGTCCAAAGCCCGGCGGGGCACGCCCCAGCTGCGCAGGGCATGGGCGACGAACGGCGCGATCAGGGGGCGGCTTTTTCTCGGAGTTCTGTCCCAGAGTAGATCCAGCCTGTCTCGCGCACCTTCGAGGTCGCCCATCGTCCACGAATACTCGATCAGCGTGGTCATGGCGGCCCGCCACCAGCTGCCTAGGGAGTGCTGGTTTACGAAACTCGTCAGTTCCTCGAAAAGCGCCGGCTCGGGGTTCCCCAGCAGCAGCCCCGAGTAGAGGTAGCTGTTCGCCGCGGTGAGGCGGGCGATCGGATCGACCAGGCGCTCGCCCTGCACGAGCGTGTAGGCGTACCGCTTGTAGTGGTGGGCTTCGAGCAGCCGGCCTTGTTGGGAGTAGGCGATTCCGAGCGCATTGGCGTTGCGCATCGCGGCGTACGCGCTGCCGGCCTTTTCCGCCAGCCGCAGCGCCTTGAGGAGCAGCTCGGCGTCGTGCAGCTCCCTGCCGAGGAAGTAGAGCGTCAGCTCGTCTTCGCGCGCCGCTGCGGCCCGGCGCGCTTCTTTAGGCCGGAGCTCGCGCGGCGCCAGCGAGCCGGCATAGACCGCGCGCAGGCGGGGCGCCTCGTTTTCCGCAAGGTAGGCTTCCACTTGGTCGCGCAAACCTTCGTGCTTGCCCAGGCGCTGCGCCGCCCCCACGAGCCACAGCAAAACCTCTTCGCCGGCGTGCCCGCTTCGGACCAGGCCCAGCAAGATCTCGTACAGCCCGGCGGCGTTGCCCCGCCCCAGGAAGGAGTAGCCCGCCCCCGCAGCCAGCACCTCGCCTACCTTTTCTTTGGCATGGGCGGCGGCCAGCTCAAGCGCCTCCTTCCAAAAACCCTTTTCGATCAGGTGTGCCAGGGCTTCTTCAGGTTTGAGGGCCACGGGTTCAGGAAGCAGCAGCCTCGGCCCTCGCGGGCTCGGGCGCATAGGCTCGGGGACGGCGCCCTCTTGGTGCAGCCGGATCATAATACGCTCGAAAGCGCCCTGCGACTCCTCGACGGCCCGAGCCAATATCTCTTGTCCGACGGCTTCGACGAAGGCGGGGGAAAAGTCCTCGATTTCCAGACGAAGGTCGCTTGCGCGCAAGGTGCGCTCTGCTTGCTTGGAATCGAACGCGTCCAGGTTTTCTGCGGCTACGAGCCAGCGGTCCTCGTCCGAGGAGATCTCCATGAGCCGCGCAACGAACCCGGCGGCCCGGTCCGCACCCGTGACCGCGATCGCCATCGGCTGAAAGAGGTACGCCTGTTTGGACCAAAGCTCGGTCAAGACCCCCCACTCCATACCCGTGGGGAGGATCAACCCCAGCGCCGCGTATACGGCATCGGAGAAGGCGTTTCCAACGGCCACAGGGCGGCCTGAGGCTTCCCGGCCAAGCTCGATCCAGATTCGCGGGTGCCCTTCGGGGGCGCGTTCGAGAAACGCGTGGGCCAGATGGGCCGTTCCGTAATCCCTAGCGGCTTCGACCCAGATCCTGCGCGCACCCTCGAGTAGGCGCACCTTGGGATACTCCATGTTGGAACGATTATACTCAATTTGACAACCCCCGGTCAACCTCGTGCGTTGCAAGCTAACCCTGTGGAACGCTACACGGCGGGATACCTTGGCAACGGGGTGGGCTACCTCCTCGCCCCCCGCGTCCATGCGCCGGTGACGCACGTGGACGTCTTCTTGCGCGCCGGGCCGCGGTACGAACCGGAGGCGCTCAACGGCGTCACCCACTACCTCGAGCACCTGCTCGTCAACCCCGCTTATTATCGCGGTGCGCTGAGGAAGCTGTGGAGCGCGCTCGAAAACCGCGGGGCCGCCTTGGGCGCGTGGACCGGCAAGGAGTTCTTGATGCTCAGGATCGTGGTCCCGGCGGAAGCGGCCGAGAAGGCGCTGGATTTCGCGAGGGCGCTGCTCGAACCCGCACGCCTGCGGAAGGCCGATGTCGAAGCCGAGCGCCCCGTGATCCTCGACGAGTTGATGCGGCGGCGGTACTCCGCGCAGCAGGCGTTCCTCATCGTCGAAGAGGCGCTGTTTCGCGGCGGCTACGGGCGGCCCGTGCTCGGCAAGGAGGCCACCGTGCGCGAAATGACCCACAAAGAGATCAAAGCCTGGGCCGCGCGCGCGACCGCCGCCGATTCCGTGCGCGTGGTCGTATCGGGCGACGTGGGTGAGGCGGCCATGGCCGGGGTCGAAAGCTTTGGCGATCTGGAAAAAGGGGAACCCCTGTACGATGAAGGGTACGTGGAGGTTGCGCCCAGGTTCGTAGCCATCCCGGGCGATTCCCCCAGGGTGCGGCTGCTCCTTGCCTTTCCCGGCCCGGGAATGAACCGAGAGGATCGCTTTGCCGCCGAGGTGCTGGCTTTCCTGTCCGGCGCCGGGTTGAGGTCGCGGATCTTCCAGGATCTGCGGCAAAGGCGCGGCCTGGCCTACGAGGCGTTGGGCGGGTCGTTGCACTACGAAAACGCCGGCCTCTTGTTCTTCAACGTCGAGCTCGCGCGTAAGCGTTTATTGGAGGGCTTCCAAGCCCTCATGGACAGCGTTCGCTCCATCGCCGGGCTGCGTTTGAGCGCGGAAGATACGACGCGCGCCGTTGAAGGGCTCGTGATGAACCTGCTGCAGCAGGCCGAGTCCGCTCAGGTGTCGCGAAGGCTTGGAACGAACTGGCTCCAAGACCATCTGTTTTTCCCGTCGCGCGAAACCCTGCGGTACCGGCGCGTAACGCCCGACGATGTGCGCGGCATCGCCGAAAAGTACTTGAAACCCGAAACCATGGCCATGACGGCCGTCGGCGTGGGCGCGGAGGAGCTTGCAAAAATGATGGAGGTGATGCAATGACGCAAAGCCTAGATGCAATCGGGAAGACGAGCTGGCCGGTGATCCGTGCTTTGCTGGAAACGCCTGCGACGGTTCGCGAACTGTCTGCGCGCACGCGCCTGCCCATGGCGCTGATTCACGAGGAGCTCGCACACCTGCAGCGCCACGGTCTTCTAGAGGAGGCGGGGGTGCGCCACATCGGCGGATACCGCGAGCGCATCTACAAACTGGCCGACGAAGCAGCGTCCCTTTCGGCGACGGGGTTGAAAGGGGCGCTGGAAACGGTCGAGCAGGGCATGCTCAGGGTCGCGGCTACGAACGGGCAGGGCTTTTTTACGCTGGTGATGAAGCGAACGAGCCGCGAGACGGCCGACGAGGCGTACCGGAGCCTGGTGGACCTCCGGACCCGTCTGAACAAGATTCCCGAGACGGAAGACCAAGAGGACGGCGTTCTGCTCTACGTCGCGCTGAGCCCCTGGGTGGAAGACCCGGAGGAATTCCGATGAACCACCCGCTCAAGAACCGCAATTTTCGCACCTACCTGATCGCCCGCCTGTTCGGCGCACTGGGATCGTACATGATGGAAGTCGCCCTGATGTGGTGGGCCCTGGAGGCCACCGGGCGGAACGATTCGGTAGCCTGGGTGGCGCTCACCATGTCCATCGTCGGCATGGCGGTTTCGCCTTTCGGGGGGGTGCTTGCCGACCGCGCCCACAAGGTGGGGCTGGCCTCGGCGGGTTATGCGCTCGGGATGGTCGCGCCCGCCGCGGCCGCGGCGCTGCTGCTCGCCGGCCACCTCAGCTTCGGCCTCGTGGTGGCGATCGTGGCGGTGGACAACCTGATTTCATCGTTCTTCGCCCCGGCAGGCCAAGCGCTCGGCCCGCTCTTGCTCACCCGGGAGCAGTATCAGCAGGGTACGGCCATGGCTCAGGGCATGTCCAAGCTGCTGCGTATGGCTTCGATGCCGCTCGGAGGCGTGTTGGTCGCTGCGCTGGGCGTGGCGGCAACGCTGCTCATCACCGTGTCCGTCTACCTGGTCGCCGCACTGGTCGTTCGGTTGGTCGAAGAACCCCAGGTGAACCGTGAGGTTGCTGCTCCAGCGCCGGGAGAAGCAGCGCACCCTGCCGTGCCTGCCAAAAACGAGCCGCGGGCCTCGTTGCGGCGGCGCTGGATCGACCCGCTGGTTGCCACGGTCAAGATGCTCTTCTCGGCGCCGCTTCTCGCCGCGGCTTTGTTCATGGTGGGGCTGCTTAACTTCATTCTCTCGCCCATAGGCGTCATGATGGCGCCCTACGCCAAGTCGCTGGGGAGCGGAGCGGAGGGTTACGGGCTGCTCCTCGCCGGAATCACCGCGGGCGAGCTGCTGGGCTACACCGTGTTCACGACCTTCCGCAGCCCCAGGTCGCTCCCCTTCATCTTGGGGGGCAGTATGGCGATGGGCTTGTCCATCGGGGCTTTGGCGTGGGCTACGAGCCTTTGGCCCGCCGTCGTCGCGCTAGGGATGTCGGGTTTTGGGGCGGTGGCCGTGGGCGTGCACCTCGATGCGCTCGCGATCAAGCTCATTCCCCGAGATTTCATGGGGCGCGCCCTGAGCGTGATTGGCGTCCTGCTGAACGGACTGGGGCCGATCGGACTCGTTGCGGCGGGCTTTGCGCTCAAGACCCTGCCGTTTGCCACGATCTTCAACGTCGTTTCCGGATTGCTCGTCGTCGCTTCGCTGCTATGGCTGTGGCCGCCGATCGCGCGCGCCGTCAGGGCCGCCGAAGCGGCCCCCTCGGAAGCCGATGCCGCTAGCGAAGCGTCGGCGGCAGACCCGGCTCAGCTGTAGAGCTCGCGGCCGATGACGATCTTCTGGATCTCCGAGGTTCCCTCGTAGATCTCGGTGATCTTGGCGTCGCGGTAGTAGCGCTCCACCCGGTAGTCCACGGCGTAGCCGTTGCCGCCGAGGATCTGCACCGCCTCGCGGGTCACGTCCACCGCGGTGCGGCTGGCCATCAGCTTGGCCATGCTTGCCTCGCGGGTGAAGCGCTCTCCGGCCTGCTTCTTCACCGCCCCGTTCAAGACCAGCAGCCGGCTCGCCTCGATGGCCGTGGCCATCTCCGCCAGCTTGAAGGAAACCCCCTGGAACTCGCGGATCCTGCGCCCGAACTGCTCGCGCTCGTCCGCGTAGTCGCGGGCGATCTCAAAAGCGGCGCGGGCGATGCCCACCGCCTGCGCGGCGATGCCCAGCCGCCCCGAATCGAGGCCGGCGAGGGCGCAGTGAAGGCCCTCGCCCTCCTCGCCGAGGCGGTCTTCGTCGGGGACGAAGACGCCGTCCATGCGCACCTCGGTGGTGTGGGCGGCGTGCAGGCCCATCTTCTCCTCGGGCTCGCCGAAGGACAGCCCCTCGGCCTCCGCCGGCACCAAAAAGGCGCTAATGCCCTCGGGGGCGCGCGCCATGATCACGTAGAGCTGCGCCTGGCCGCCGGAGG
The DNA here is from genome assembly GCA_026987375.1 of Thermaceae bacterium. GTDB lineage: Bacteria > Deinococcota > Deinococci > Deinococcales > Marinithermaceae > Oceanithermus. Next base: position 6,441 of record JALSMT010000114.1, read on the forward strand.
TGATCCAGCTCTTCACCCCCGAGAGCCGGTAGCCGCCGTCCACCCGCTCCGCGACGCTCTTGAGCCCCTTGGGGTCGGAGCCCGCCGAGGCCTCGGTGAGCGCAAAAGCGCCGATCCAGCGGCCTTCGGCCAGGGGGCGCAGGTACTTTTCCTTTTGCTCGTCCGTGCCGAACCTGAGCAGCATGTACTGGGGCAGGCCCGACGTTACCGAAAAGACCACGGCCACCGAGGGATCGGCGGCGGCGACCTCCTCCATGACGAGGGCCCAGGTCACCGCGTCCAGACCGGTACCGCCCCACTCCGCCGGTGTGTTCATCCCCAGCAGCCCCAGTTCGCCCATCTTGCGCAGCTGCGGCCAGGGGTACGCGCCGCTCTTGTCGTACTCGGGGGCCAGCGCCGCCAGCTCCTCGCGGGCGAAGCGGCGCACCATCTCCAGGATCATTTTTTGCTCGTCGTTGAGGGCCGTCATCAAGGTTAGAGTATCACGCTCTTCTGCCGGGGAGGTCTAAAAACGTTAGTATTAAAGACCGTTACATCGGTTAGGGCGTGCGTTTTATGCTTTCGCGGCCTGCCGATTGACTTATTGAGGCGCGGCGGGTAGTATACGGTCTGCTTGAGGCGGCGCGGGCTACGGCGCGCTCCGACCTGACGGAGGAAAAATGGCACTGACTGCACAGGAAAAACAACAGATAATCGACAAGTTTGCCCAGTTCCCCGGCGACAACGGCTCTACCGAGGTGCAGGTGGCGATGCTGACGGAGCGCATCAACCGCCTTTCCGAGCACCTGCGCCAGCATAAACACGACTTCCATTCGCATCGCGGCCTGCTGAAGATGGTCGGTCAGCGCAAGCGCCTGCTCAAGTATCTGGAGCGCGTGGACGCCGGACGCTACAAGAGTCTTATTGAGAAACTTGGCCTTAGGAAGTAGACTTGAATTACAAAGAGAGGGCGGGACCGGGGCTCCGGTCCCGCTTTGCTGCGTAAAGGAAAGCAAACAGGTGAAAAGATATGCCCGTATCAACAGATAACACCCCATCCCCAAGGCGTTTTAGCGTTACCTTGGGCGGCCGCGAGTTAGTCATCGAAACCGGTAAGTACGCCCGTCAGGCTTCCGGCTCTGTCTGGGTGCGCTACGGCGAGACGGTCGTCATGGCTACCGCAGAAGGTTCAAAAGAGCCGATAGACCTGCCGTTTCTACCGCTGACGGTAGAGTTCGAGGAGCGTCACTACGCCATCGGCAAGATCCCCGGTTCCTTCATGCGGCGTGAAGGACGGCCTGGCGAAAAGGCTATCCTGTCGGCGCGCATGACCGACCGGCCCATACGCCCGCTCTTCCCCAAAGGTTTCCGCCATGAGGTACAGGTTATTCTGACCGTTTTGGCGGCCGACCAGCAGAACCCGCCTGACGTTCTGGGCCCGGTAGCCGCTTCAGCGGCGCTGATGCTCTCCGACGTACCCTGGGACGGTCCTATAGCCAGCGTGCGTGTTGGCCGCGTTGACGGCCGGCTGGTGATAAACCCCACCCTGCAGCAGTTGGAGGAAAGCGACCTTGATTTGATAGTGGCCGGCTCCCAAGAGGCGATCATCATGGTCGAGGCGGGGGCCAAAGAGGTTAGTGAAGACCTGCTGGTGGAGGCGCTCGACTTTGCTCATCGTGAGATGCAGCCCTTGATAGCCTTGCAGCGGGAGATGCGCGAGCAGCTGGGTAAGCCCAAGTTTACCTGGACGCCGCCGCAGTCGCTGAGCGATGAAGAGGTAGAGGCTTTTTATCAGCTGGCCCTGCAGAATGGTCTTAAGGAGGTCTTGCTGACGGGGGCAAAGCACGAGCGCGCCGAGGCGCTCGACGCCTTTCGTGAGAAGCTAGTGGAGATGGTCGTACCCGAGGACGGCGAGGAGGCCGAAGCCAAGCGCGCCCTTTACAAGCAGGCTTTTGGCGACGTCACCAAGCGCGAACTGCGTCGCATGATCAGCGAAGAAGGTTTGCGCGCCGACGGCCGCAACCCCAAAGAGATTCGCCCTATCTGGATGGAGGTAGACGTGCTGCCGCGCGCGCACGGATCCGCGGTCTTTACCCGCGGCGAGACACAGGTGTTGGGGACGGTGACATTGGGCACCGGGCGCGACGAGCAGATAATTGACGACCTGGGGCTTGACGAGTCCGAAGACTTTTTGGTGCACTACAATTTCCCGCCTTACTCCACCGGCGAAGTCAAGCGCCTGCGCGGCGTTTCGCGGCGCGAGGTGGGGCACGGCAATCTGGCTAAGCGCGCCATCAAGCCGATGCTGCCGGACAAAGACGATTTTCCCTACACCATTCGAATCGTCGGCGACGTGCTCGAGTCCAACGGTTCCAGTTCTATGGCTACGGTTTGTTCTGGCACTCTGGCGCTAATGGACGCCGGCGTACCCATCAAGAAACCAGTGGCCGGCATAGCCATGGGCTTGGTCAAACCCGAGTCGGGCGAACCCGTGGTCCTGACCGACATTCTGGGGATGGAAGACGCTCTGGGAGACATGGATTTTAAGGTTACCGGCACCAGCGACGGCGTTACCGCTTTGCAGATGGACATCAAGGTGCAGGGCCTCGACTCGGCGGTGATGCAGCGGGCCCTGCAGCAGGCCCGCGAAGCGCGGCTGGCGATCTTGCAGATGATGCGTTCGATAATGCCGCAGCCCAACCCCGAGCTGAAACCCTTTGCGCCGCGCATCGAGTCGCTGAAGATTCCGGTAGACAAGATTGGCGCGGTAATTGGCCCTGGAGGTAAGAACATCCGCTCGCTGGAAGAGTTGGGGGTTTCCATAGACATCGCCGAAGACGGCACCGTACGAATATACTCGGCCGAGGGCCCCGCCGCCGAAGAGGCCAAGAAGCGCATAGAATCTATGACTCGCGAAGCCAAAGTGGGAGAGATATTCGAGGGCTCGGTGGTACGCACCACCAATTTCGGCGCCTTCGTCCAGCTATTCCCGGGTACCGAGGGGCTCTTGCACATCAGCCAGATAGCCGAAGAACGTGTCGAGAAGGTGGAAGACTACCTGAAGGTTGGCGATCGGGTGACGGTCAAGGTAAACCGTATAGACGACAAGGGGCGGGTTGACCTGATTCGCCCCGAGCTAGAAGGCAAGATTCCGCCGCGCCGTCCGCCCCGGTCGGGCCCCCGCCGCGGCCGCTAGTTAGAGTTTGTGGCCTGTCCGCCAGGCACTGGCGGACAGGCCGTTAGGAGAAGACATGAGTGAAAAACCGCAAAACGCCAAGCGGCCTTCCCGCAGGCGTCCGCGCAACCGTAGACCAAAGCAGCCGGCCTCGCTGGGGAAACTGCAAATAATACCGCTGGGGGGAATGGGCGAGATAGGCAAGAACATCACCGTTTTCCGTTTCCAAGACGAGATTTTGGTGGTGGACGGGGGTCTGGCCTTTCCCGAAGAAAACATGCCCGGGGTAGACATCCTTATCCCGCGCATAGACTACCTGGTGGAAAACGCCCGGCTGATAAAGGGCTGGGTGCTGACGCACGGCCACGAAGACCACATCGGCGGGCTGCCGTTCTTGCTGCCGCAGCTGCCTAAGATTCCCCTATACGGCGCCAAGTTGACGTTGGGGCTGCTGCGGGGCAAGCTGGAAGAGTTTGGCATTAAGCCCAGCGAGTTCGAATTGAACCCGGTCAGCCCCGACGAGACGTTGAAGATAGGCCGCTTCTTTACCGTAGATATGTTCCGCATGACCCACTCCATTCCCGATAACTCCGGACTGATAATCCGCACTCCGGTGGGGAACGTGGTGCACACGGGCGATTTCAAGCTAGACCCGACGCCGGTCGACGGCAAGGTAAGCCACCTTACCAAGGTGGCGCAGGCCGGCGCCGAAGGGGTTTTGCTGCTGATATCCGACTCCACCAACGCCGAGAGGCCGGGTCTGACTCCCAGCGAGGCGGACGTAGCCAAGGCTCTGGACGCCGCTATCGCTTCCGCCGAGGGGCGAGTATTCGTCACCACCTTCGCCTCGCACATACACCGCGTGCAGTCGGTAATACGCGCCGCCGAGAGGCACGGACGCAAGGTGGCCATGGACGGCCGCAGCATGCTCAAGTTCGCCAAGATAGCGTTGGAACTGGGCTATTTGAAGGTGGCCGACCGTCTCTACACCACCGAAGAGATGCGCAACATCCCCGACAATGAGGTGCTGGTGCTGGCCACCGGCTCGCAGGGGCAGCCCATGGCGGTGCTGAGCCGCTTGGCCTTCGGCCGCCACGCCAAGCTGAGCGTGGCTGAGGGGGATACCGTAATTCTCAGCTCCAGCCCCATCCCCGGCAACGAAGAAGCGGTTAACCTAGTCATCAACAAGCTCTACCAGCTGGGAGCCCGCGTCCTCTACCCGCCGGCTTACAAGGTGCACGCTTCCGGGCACGCCAGCCAAGAGGAGCTGCGTTTCCTCTACAACCTGGTGCAGCCGAAGTTTTTCATGCCCTGGCACGGTGAGATTCGCCATCAGACCAACTTCAAGTGGCTGGTGGAAAAGATGCCCAAGCCGCCGCAGAAGACGGTCATCGCCGAGAACGGCGACGTCCTGGAGCTGACCGCCGACGACCTCAAGAAAACCGCCCGCGTCAAGGCGGGAGCGCTCTACGTTGACGGCCTGGGCGTCGGCGATATTACCGACGACATTCTGGCGGAACGGCAGGAAATGGCCGCCGACGGCATAGTGATACTGACCGCGTTGGTTTCACAAAAACCCTTGGTGGAGGTGGTGAGCCGCGGCTTCGTCAAGGCGGGGCAACGTCTGCACGCCGAGATACGGCGGGTGGCGCTCGAGGCTATTACCCGCGGCCTGCGGGAAAAGAAGTCTTTGGAGCAGATACGCGACGACGTTTACTACCCAATCAAGCGCTTCGTGCGCAAGGCCACCGGCCGCGATCCGATAATCATCCCCATCCTCTTCGAGGCTTGAGAGTGGGCGGCAGTACGGCGGTACTACTCAGCGCGGTAGCGCCGGTGGCGCTAATAGTAGGCGTCGGTTACCTGGCGGCGCGGCTGCTGAGGCTGGACCGCGGGCCGCTGGTGAAACTGACGCTTTTCTTTTTGGTGCCATTTCTGGTTTTCGATCAGCTGGCGCGTAACCAGGCGGATTTGAGCAGCGCCGCCAGGCTGGCGGCGGCCTTTGCGCTGGCTTCGCTGGGTTTTGCGCTGGCGGGGGTGCTGGCGGGGCGGGTCTTCGGCCTGCCGGCGGGCGCGCGCGCCAGCCTGACCGCCACCAGCACCTTTCCCAATACCGGCAACATGGGTCTTTCGGTGGCGTTTTTTGCGCTGGGAGAGGCGGGGCTCGAGCGCGCCACCATCATCTTCGTGGTAGCGACGATTCTTCTCTTCGGCTTGGGACCGGCCCTCTTCAAAGGGGGCAGCTTTTGGGAGCAGGTCAAGATGACCGTGCGCCTGCCGCTGATATGGGCGGTGGTCTTGGGGTTGCTGGCGCGGGCCTTTCATCTGCAACTGCCGTTAAACCTGGGCGGCGGAATACACCTTTTGGGCCAGGGCGCCATTCCCATGCTGCTCTTGTCCTTGGGTATGCAGATCGCCGAGTCGCGTTTCAGCGTCAGCGCTTACGAGCTGGCCGCCAGCCTCTTGCGGGTCCTGGGGGGTCCGCTGCTCGCCTACCTCGCAGCTTTGGCGTTGGGTTTGAACGGCGCAGATTTGGTGGTGCTGGTGCTGATTAGCGGCATGCCGGCGGCCGTTAACACCTACTTGATGGCGGCGGAATTCGGCGGCGACGCCGAGCGCACCGCCCGGGTGGTCGTGCTTTCTACGCTGCTCAGCTTTTTCACTCTGCCTTTGGTTCTGGGTTTGGCGAGGTTGGCGGCGGCGGCAGGCTAGGGTTGCCCAGGTCAAGTTGCAGCAGCGGCCGGCCCTCTACCATCACCAGCAGGCGCGCCGCCGCTTGGTCGTGGTAAGGGAACTGCAGCGTGAGGGCTTTGGCTTTTTCCAGCCAGATCGAGCGCTCGTCTACCAGTTTGTCTTCTAAATACCAGCGTAGCTCCAGGTAGTTGGCCTCGGGCCAGCGTCTTACCAGCAGGCGCGCCGTGACGGCGCCGTCTGATTCCTGTAGCTCTCCGCTAATGGAAACGCGCTCCGGGTAAACTTCCTCTTGCGGGATGAGCGGCCAGAAGGTGTAACGGCAGCCTCCTAGCGCCAGCGCCAATAAGAGTAGAGCCAACCGGGTTCTCATCGTCCTTACGCTACCTCTCTTTGATGCGAGGTCAGTTAAATGTCGCGCAAGGCCGCCGCGGCGGCCGCCAATACTATAGGCGCGGTCTCGGCTCGTAAGATGCGCGGTCCCAGGCGCACGGGCGCGAAGCCCAGTTCGGAAAGACGTTCTACCTCGTCCTCGCTAAAGCCGCCTTCGGGCCCGCTGGCCAGCGCTACCGCGCCGCTTCTGGGCCAGGATACCGCGGCCAGCCGTGAACCGGCGTACGGGTGGGCCACCAGGCCAAAACTGACCGCGGTCAGCTTTTCAAACGCGAGCGGCGCGGACACCGTCGGCGCCAGCGCCCGCCCCGACTGTTTGGCCGCCTCTATGGCGATCCGCCGCAGCCGTTTCAATTTGCTTTCCCCTATGCTTCGCGGTACGCTGCGCTCGCTGACGAGAGGCACAAAGCGGCTTACGCCCAGCTCGCTGGCGGCGCGGACCACCGTCGCCAGCTTGTCTCCTTTGAGCAGGGCGACGAACAGCACCAGTTCGAAGGGCGGCTCCCTCTCGGCCCGTTGCGGAGGATCGGCCGAGAGCGTCACCGTGCTAGTCGTAACCTCGGCTACCCGCGCTGTGGCTTCCATTCCCGAGCCGTCAAAAACGATAACCTCGCGTCCGGGCCGCACCCTGAGGACCTGCGCTAGGTGACGGGCCTCCCGCCCAGAAAGCTTAATCTCACGAGCCAACCGTGGAACGTAGACGCGCGGCTTTCTCATTTTTCGTACCCCAGCAGAACCCATTCGCCCTGCTGGCGGCGCCCAACCTGTCTAAATCCGGCCCTTTGCATGGCCTGGGCGGCCGTTTCTTCGCGCTCTGCCAGGATGCCGGTTATCAGGGCGCGGCCTCCAGGCGCCAGCGAGCGGGCGTAATCGGGGGCCAGTTGGGCGTGCAATTCGGCATAAAGGTTGGCCACCAGCAGGTCGTAAGGAGGGTCGGCGGCCTCCAGGCTGCCCTGGCGGAACTCGAGGTTGACCCTGTTGTGACGGGCGTTATCGCGAGCGGCCGAGACGGCATTGGGGTCTATGTCTACCCCCAGAGCTATAGCCCCCAGCTTGGCGGCGGCAATGGCGAGGATGCCAGAGCCGCTGCCCAAGTCGAGCAGACGCTTGCCGCTCAAGTCTTCGCTGGCAAGCGCTTCTAGCGCCATCTTGGTGGTCTCGTGGTGACCGGTGCCGAAGGCCATACCCGGTTCAAGAATGATGCGGCGTTCCGTCCCGGACCAGTCGTGCCAGGGGGCCAGCACTACGAAGGGTCCGGCCGCCACCGGTTTTAGACCGCGCTTCCAGGACTCGAGCCAGTTTTCCTCGGGAAGTTCCCGCCAGTCTCCCGCTAGCGGCAGTTGCACCCGCTCGGGAAAGTAAGCCCAGACCTCGCCGGGCTTTTCCTCCAAGCCCTGCGCCCCCAGCTCGAAGAGCAGCGGCAGCGCTGAGTCGAGCTTCGCGAAGTCGCCTTTGAGAACGAAGACGTGCATGTCCGCATTCTAAGCGGCGGTCGCCGTCAGCCTTCTCTCCGCAAGAACTCCGCAAGCTCTCGTTGCAACGGTCTGCCGCTCGCAAAACCCATGCCGCGGGCTGCGCCGTTGACCCTGCTAATGACCCCGCTTTCCCAGGTGTCGCGGGCCTCGCCGATGCGGGCGCTCATGGCGCTGACCGCCAGGGCCGCCACGCCCACCTCTTGCAGCAGGGCCAAGCCGGCCACGCCCGCTTCGTCCTTGCCGATGCCGGCGTCGTTGAAGACTACCAGCCGGGGCCGGTAGGCGGCGGCGTAACGGGCGGCGCTCAGGCCGCCGTGTGAACCGGTAATCACCAGCTCGCCGCTTTGTCGCGGACCTCCCTCGGTCACCGAGTCGAGCAGCCAGAGGTGGACGCCGTTCAGATAGGTGCTCTCCACGGTCTTATAGTAAAGCCCATAGGAGAGAGCGATGGAGAACGTTGACGTGGTAGAGATCCTGCAAAAGCTGATTCGCTTCGACACCAGCAACCCGCCCGGCAACGAGGGGGAGGCGGCGGCCTGGGTCAAGAGTTTACTAGAGGAGCACGGTTTGCAAACCGAGGTCCTGGCCCGCGAGGCGGCTCGCCCTAATTTGCTGGCGCGTTTTCCCGGGCGCGGTCAGGCGCGGCCGCTCTTGGTCTACGGCCACCTCGATGTGGTTACCACCGCGGGGCAGCAGTGGAGCGTGCCGCCTTTTTCCGGCGAATTGAAAGACGGCTTCGTTTGGGGGCGCGGCGCCCTCGACATGAAAGGGGCCGACGCGATGTACCTGACCGCGCTGCTCGAAGCCCACGCCGCCGGCGAGCTGGCGGGAGACGTGTTGCTGGCGCTGGTTAGCGACGAGGAGGCCGGGGGAGACTACGGCGCCGCTTGGTTGGTTAGCGAACACCCAGAGCGCTTTGCCGGCATTGAGCACGCCCTGGGTGAGTTCGGCGGTTTTAGCCTGGAGATAGCCGGTAAGCGTTTTTACCCGGTCATGGTGGCCGAAAAGCAGGTCTGCTGGCTAGAGCTTACCTTTAGCGGCCCCGCCGGCCACGGTTCGCTCATTCACCGAGGCGGGGCGATGGCCAAGCTGGGCCTGGCGCTGTCGGCGCTCGACCAGAAACTTGCGCCGGTGCACGTCACCCCGGTGCTCGAGCGAATGTTCCGCGAGATAGCCGCAGGCCTGGGCGGCGCGGCGCGGGCGGCAATCCTCGCGGCGCTCAAGCCTGTTCTTAGCGACAGAATACTCTCCTTCTTGGGAGAGGCCGGCCGCGCCTTCCAGCCGCTATTTCACAACACCGTCAACGCTACCATCGTTCGCGGCGGCGATAAGATCAACGTAGTCCCGGGCGAGGTCAAGCTGCAGCTAGACGGTCGCCTCCTGCCCGGTTTTACCCCAGACGACCTGATAGCCGAACTTAAGCAGATTATCCCTGTACCCTTCGAGGCGCGGGTGGTGCGCCACGACGCCGGGCCGGGCGAGGTCGACTGGGCTCTTTTCCCACTGCTCAAGAGGGTTTTGCAAGAGGCCGATCCGGGCAGCAGGGCCGTGCCGCTGCTGCTTTCGGGGGTGACCGACGGTCGCCACTTTTCGCGGCTGGGCATTCAGACCTACGGCTTTACCCCCATGAAACTGCCCGCGGGCTTTGAGTTCTCCAAGCTCATTCACGCCGCCGACGAGCGTATACCGGTGGAATCGTTACGCTTTGGAGTAGAAGCGCTGCGCCGCTTCTTCCGCTCCTACGGGCGCGAATAGCGCTCGATCCGCCGGGGGTTTGCCCTGTCCCTTCAGGCCTGCATGCGGTGGATTAACGCCGCGGGCGAGCGCGCCGTATACTAGAGCCATGCTTAGCTGGCTCGACGTCCTGGCCATTACCGCCGCCGCGTTGGCGACCGCCTACGGAGTCAGGCGCGGCGGCGGCCTGTTGCTGGCGTTGCCGATAGCCGCCGTTATCTACTGGTTCGGCCTCGACTACGTTCCCTCTCCCCCCTGGTTGATAGCGCTGGGCCTGGTCAGCGGTCTGCTGGCCTCGCTCGTAAGCGGCTTGCTGCCGCTGAGAATCCCCTACAAGCTCAATGGTCTGCTGGGAGGAGTCGCGGGCTTTTTTTGGGGTGCGGTCCTGGCCGTGGGGCTCTGGGTGGGCTTGCCGTCGGAGTACAGCCCCGCCACCGGAGCCATTCGCTACCCCGCCTTGGACACGCCTCCGCTCATCCAGAAGGCTGTAGCCTCCAGCACCCTGGCGCCGCGCGTCTTCGAACTGGTCTGGCGCAACCGCCTGGCGCGCAAGTTCTTCCTGGGATCCGAGTAGCCTACTCCGCCAGTATCTCGGCCAGCCGGTAGACGTCCTTGTCGATCTCCTTGTGTTTCTCCACCGCATCAACTAACGGCGTGAGCGCTATTTCTCCTTCTACCTCGCCCAACATTACGCCGCTGGAGCCGCCCACCAGGGTCTCGGCAGCGGCGGCCCCCAGCCTGCTGGCCAGTATGCGGTCGTGGGCGGTAGGGGAGCCGCCGCGCTGAATGTGCCCCAAGACGGTCACCCGCCCCTCGAAGGGGTAGACTTCCTTGGCGGCCTTCATCAGGGTATCGGCGCCGCCGGGGTACGCTCCTTCGGCCACGACGATGATGGACGAGCCTTTACCCTTGGCTTCAGAAGAGCGTATTACCTCGGCTACTTCTTCGGGGCCGATGGGGACCTCGGGCAGGGCTATCACCTCGGCCCCGCCGGCCATGCCGACGTTCAAGGCTATAAATCCGGCGTGCCGCCCCATGACCTCGATAAAGAATACGCGCTCGTGACTGGCGGCGGTGTCGCGGATGCGGTCGATGGCGTCGAGCGCGGTGTTGACCGCCGTGTCGAAACCTATGGTGTAGTCGGTGCCGTAGAGGTCGTTGTCTATCGTGCCGGGAACGCCTACCGTAGGAATGCGGTGCTCTTGGATCAGCTTGATGGCGCCGCGGAAGGTGCCGTCGCCGCCGATGGCCACCAGCCCTTCTATGCCCTCTTTGCGGAGTTGTTTGGCGGCTTCGCTGCGCCCCTCGGGGGTCATAAACGCCTTGCTGCGTGCGGTGTGCAGAATGGTCCCGCCGCGCTGGATGATGTTGGCGACGCTGCGCGGCGTCATAGCTACGAACTCGCCGTCTATCATGCCGGCGTAACCGCGCATGATACCGACGACGTCGACCTCGTGCTTGGAAAGCCAGCGAACCGTCGCGCGTAGCGCGGCGTTCATCCCTGGGGCGTCTCCGCCGCTGGTGAAAACCCCTATCTTTTTCATCTCTCCTCCTTTTGATAGGCCCTCTTACGGGCTTCGTTGCGAGATAGTCCCGCGGCCTCGAGCGCTTCCGCCAGCGCGCGCCCGCTGAGGCCATGTTTTTTCAAGCTCGCTTCTAACTCCTGCAAGCCGCCGCTTTCTTTCTCCACCGCAGCGGCTCCCGCCAACACCAGTACGAACTCGCCGCGCGGGTTCCCATAGTGCTCGCCGGCTCCGCGCAGGCTGCCGCGCCATACCTCCTCGTGCTTTTTCGAGATCTCGCGGACCACCGCCACCTCGTGTTCGGATCCAAAAACAGCGGCCAGCTCCGAGAGGGTTTTTTGCAGACGGTGCGGTGATTCGTAAAGCACGATGGTGCGCCTTTCTCTCGCCAGCGCCTCTAACCGATCACGGCGGGCCTTGCCGCTTTGTGGTAAAAACCCTTCGAAGACGAAGCGCGCCGTCGGCAGCCCCGAGACCACCAGCGCGGGGATGAGCGCGGTCGCTCCGGGGAGGACTTCCACGCTAACTCCCAGCTGCAGAGCGATGCTCACCAGTTCGGCGCCGGGGTCGCTGATGCCGGGCGTGCCGGCGTCGGAGGCGTAGGCCAGGTATTTATACTCCCGCAATAGCCTGGCGGCGCGGTCCATGGTGTGTTGGTCGAGGCGCAGCAACGGGGTCTTTATCTGGTAGTGGCGCAGCAGTTTGGCGGTGTGGCGGGTATCCTCGCAGGCCACCGCGTCGGCTTGGCGCAGCGCGTCCAAGGCCCGCAGAGTTACGTCTGCGAGGTTGCCTATGGGCGTGGGGACTATCACCAGTCTGCTCGCCATGAAGAACATCCTACTCTCTAAGGGGGCGCGCCCCGCTGTTGCTCCCGACCTGCGCGATGACGACGGCGGCCACTACCAATATGCCGCCCAGCCAGCCCTGCAGGCCCAGTTTTTCGCCTATCAGGATGTAGGCGAAGAGAGCCGCCCAAACCGGCTCCAGCGAATAGACTATGGCCGCTTCGGGGGCGCTGACGTGACGCTGCGCGCTCGCCATGAGCCAGGTCGTCAGCGCGGTGGCGGCGACGGCCAGGTAGAAAATAGCCGGCCAGGGGATGCTCAGGCGTCCCAGCTCGAGCAGGTCGCCGCTGAGCAGAGACCAGCCTCCCACCAGCAACGTTAACCAGACCAGCTGCGTAAAGGTCAGCACCAGGGCGTCGTGTTCGGCGGCGCGGCGTTCCAAAGCCACGATGTAGAGAGCATAGGTCAAGGCCGTGGCCAGCGTCCAAAGGTCTCCGACATTGGGCGGGCTGCCGTCGTAAGCCAGCAAACCGACACCGATAAAGCTGGCCACGGCGCCGAGCCATACCAGCGGGCGCACCTGTTTGCCGCTCAGTCCCGCCAGCAGCGGCACCAACACCACGCTGAGGGCGGTAATGAAGGCGCTGCGCCCGGCGCTGGTGTACTGCAACCCTATGGTTTGCGTAGCGTAGCCCAGGGCAGCCCAAAAACCCAGCTCGAAACCGGCGCGCCAAACGCCGCGCGAACGCGCCAGTTGCGGCAGGAAGAAGAGCGTAGCCAGCGCAAAACGCAGCAACATCAGCAGGCTGGGGGGAAAGTCGCTGAGAGCGCCTTTTACCACCACGAAGGTGGAGCCCCAGATGACCGTTACCAAAGAGAGCATGGCGAGGCCGCGCAGCTGCCGGTTCACGAACGCCAGTCTACAACGATGGCCGCAGGCTAATTTCAGGATTGACGACGCAGAAACCACAAGACCAGGTTGAGCGCTAAGCTCAGCAAAAAGCTAAGCAACAACATCGAAGTAATGGGTATGAATACCCTTACCCCGTTCCTTTCGTAGTTGATGTCTCCCGGTAGTTTGCCGAACCAAGAGAACGCCTGTGGCCAAAACCACAACAGCAATCCGGCCGCCAGCAGCAACAATCCCAAAAGAACCAGGGCTTTAGCGACCGCCATGCTTATATTGTTAACAACTTGCCTGCGGTTGAAAAGTCCTTGTCGATGGTGCTGCAAGCGGTTAACGTAAATACATGATCCGCATACGCGATGCCGCCAGCGTTGCCGAGATAGAGCTGACCGAGGATTTGCAAATAGCCGCTTGGGGCTTTAGCGAGCGGGAGATAGCTCCGCACTCGGCGCTGGTCGCCAGCCAGCACTCAGGCGCCCTCGTCGCCCTGGCGTGGGAGGGTGACGAGGCGGTAGGTTTTGTCTGGGGCTTCCCTGCCTTCAGGGAAGGGCGGGTCTGGATGCACTCGCACCAGATGGCGGTCAAGCCCGAGTGGCAGGGCAAAGGGGTGGCGCTGGCTCTCAAGCGTTACCAGCGCGAGTGGGCCCTGGCGCACGGAATAGACCTCGTTACCTGGACCTTCGACCCGCTGCTCACCAAGAACGCCCGCCTCAACATGGGCAAGCTGGGGGGGTGGTCGGCGAATTACTACAGCGATTTTTACGGGTTGCGCACCGGACTTTACGCGGGGATTCCGGCGGATCGCTTGTTGATCAGCTGGCGACTCAACGACGAGCGCGTCAAAGAGCTGCTGCGTCATATTCCGCCGCCGCCCAAGCCTCGCGGGCAGCCGCTGAACGCCACCAGCGGCGAGGGGGAAAGGCTGCGCCCCCAAAAGCTTTTCGAGGCCGAGGAAGATGCGGTCTACCTGGAGCTGCCCTACGACATCGAGGCGGTCAAAGCCTACGACATGGGTCTTGCCGAGGCCTGGCGGATGCACAGCCGCGAGGCCTTTACTAAAGCCTTTGCAGCCGGCTATCGCGCCGTTGACCTGGCCCGCGAAGGCGGCAGGGTCTTTTATCAATTACTGCGAGTCTAGGAGATTTGTGCGGCTAGAGCGGCGCCCACTACGCCGGCTTTATCGCCCATGGCCGCGAGGCGCACCTCGGCCATGCGCCAGTCGCGCGTGTGCGCCGCGAAGCTGCTGATCACCATCTGTAGGTACTCGGGACCGCCCCCGATAGTGACGCCGCCCCCGAGCACCACCACTTCTGGATCCAGTAGTTTCTGCGTATTGGCCAGGGCTATACCCAGGTAGTCGGCGGCGGCCTCGACCAGGGTGCGCGCTTTTTCTTCACCCTCGCGCCATAACTCAAAGAGGCGGGGGGTGCTTACCTCCTCAGAGAAGGCGTAGCTGGCGTCGCGGGCCAGGGCGCGTCCACTGGCCAGCGCCTCCAGGCAACCGCGGTTGCCGCAGCCGCAGACCGGCCCTCCGGGCAGTACGGTGACGTGGCCCAGTTCTCCAGCTTGACCGAAAGCGCCGCGCCAGACGCGGCCGTTTAGCACTATTCCGCTTCCTATACCGGTGGAAACCGTGACGAAGAGCGAGGAAGAGGCCCCGCGCGCCGCCCCCAGGTGGTGCTCCGCCAGGGCCGCGGCGTTGGCGTCGTTCTCGATAAAAACCGGCAGACCCAGGTGTTCAGCGAGATATTTGCTGATGGCGACGTTCCTGAAATGAGGAATGTTAGGGGCGAATATTACCACGCCGTTTTCGTAGTCGATTGGCCCGGGCGTTCCGATACCGATGGCGTCAACTTTCACCCCACTGCCGTCTAGCGCTTGCCGCGCCGCCTCCACCATGGACGCCAAGACGTGTTCGGCGCCGTCTTGCGGGGTCGCTATCCTGCGGGAGTAGACTAGGCGCTCTCCCTCCAGGACCCCCAAGGCTATCTTTGTCCCTCCCAGGTCAATGCCCAGCGTCGCCATCGTCGCCCTCCATGATCGCCCGCGCCGCAGCGGCGGCCTCCGCGGGGACCCAGACTCCCACCTTGCCTACGCCTTCGGGTACTATCCCGGCAAGGTCGCTGTAGGGGCCAAAGATGCGCGCGGCGATACCGCTGCTCCGCAGCCGTTCGACTACTCCCCGCGCTAGGGGCGCTTCACACTCTAAAATCAGCGCGTAGTCGTGGCCGCCGTAGTGTTTTTGCTTCACTCTTCCTCCAAGCCCAAAATCCGTCGCGCTCTAGCCAAGTCGTCTTCGGGCACCCAAAGCGAGGTGGGGGCCAGCGTCGGCAACATTCCTTCCATTTCGAAAACCGGGCGGGCCAGTCGGGCGGCAATTCCCGCTTCGCGCAACTCGACCATGAAACCTGCGACTATCGGTCGCTCGGCAAAGGTCAGCAGCGCGTAAACATCGCCGCCGAATACTCTTCGCTCAAGCGCCATGCAGCGTCTCCAATAGTTTGCGAACCACCCGCTCGTAGGCTCGCGCCGCAGCCGCCAGTTCGCTGGTCGCCACCCGCTCGCGGGTGGTATGGGCCAGCTGCGGGTCTCCGGGTCCCAACCCTAGCACCACTGCGCCGCTGCTGGCCAGATAGGGGGCATCGGTGGTAAACCACCACAAACCGGCTTCGGTCTGCCCGAGGGCCTGCAAGGCGGCTTGCAGCAGCGGGTGGTTTTCTTCCACCAGATAGGGCGGAAAGACCATCGGGTAGCGCATCTTTACCTCGCCGCTTTGTCGCTCGCTTTCGGGTATGTAAACCGAGGCGTCGCCGGCTATCAGGCGCAGCCTCTCTACGATGGCGTCGGGATCTTCGCCGGGTACGAAGCGGTAGTCGATACAGACCTGCGCCAAACCGGGGACGACGTTGGTGGAGTGCGGCGAGCTGGATACGTAGGTCGGCGTGCAGCTGGCCGCGCCCAGGTCGGGGTGTTCGGCGGTTTCGAAAGACTGCAAAGCGGCCAGGAAACGCCCCAGCTCGGGTAGCGGGTTTAGCCCCAGGTCAGGACGGGCGGCGTGCGCCAGCTTGCCTTCGTAGTCGGCCCAGATCTCGACGCGTCCGCGGTGGCCGCGCATTAAACGCAGCGAAGACGGTTCCCCCAAAATAGCCGCGTCTGCTTGCAGCCTGCCGGCGGCGAAGCGGCTGCCGAGACCGCCGACTTCTTCCTGCACTACCGCTAAGAAGCGCACCCGCCCGGCTGCGGGGCGGGCGGCCAGAGACTGCATGGCGGCCAGCATAGCCGCCAGGGCGCCCTTCATGTCCACCGCGCCTCGGCCCCAGAGCTCGCCGTCAACGACCTCGCCGCCGTAGGGCGGGTGGGCCCAGTCAGCCTCTTCTCCCGCAGGCACCACGTCCATGTGACCGGTCAGAAGGACCTCGTACTCGCCTTCTCCGGTTACAAACTCAACGTTGCCGGCTTCGTCTAGTTGCGGCGCGAAGCCTATAGATTCCGCTTCCTCCATCAGCGCCCGCGCCGCCGCCGCTTCGCCGCCGGAAGGGCTTTGCGCCTTTATTAGTCGTGCCGCCGTTTTGACTACGTCCATGGCCTTATCCTACCCGCGCCGCGCCGCGGCTGCCCAGTGCAGGGCTATTCCCGCGGCCACGGCGGCGTTGAGGCTGCTGGTTTTGCCACGCATGTTAATGGCTAGAATCTGATCGCAGCGCTGGCGCACCAGTCGGCGCAGCCCCGCGCCCTCGGAGCCGATGACCAGCGCCAGCGGCCTGTCGAAGTCCGCCTGGGTCAGTTGCGTATCTGCTTCTCCCGCCAGGCCGTAAACCCAGACGCCTTGTTTTTTGATCTCTTCAATGTACCTGGGCAGGTTCGTTACCTGGGCCAGGGGCAGGTGGTAGGCGGCTCCCGCCGAAGTTTTGACGGCCACCGCCGATAGGGGTGCGCTGCGACGTGCTTCGCTGATTACGCCGTGGGCGCCCAAGGCCTCGGCGCTGCGGATGATGGCGCCGTAGTTGCGGGGGTCGGTAACGCCGTCTAGCAGCAGCAGCAAAGGCTCCTCGCCGTGTTTTTTAGCCAGACGCAGGGGCTCGAGCCCGTCGCTTAGCGCTACGTCGGCAATTTCCGCCGCTATCCCCTGGTGGTGCGTGCTCTTGACCAGCTGGTCTATCTCTATACGCGGGACCAGCTCGTAATTTATTCCCTCCTCGTGCAGTTTTTTAAGGAACTTCTTTTCCACACCCCGCGCCACCAGCACGCGCAGCGGCCTCGTCTCGCGCGCCGCTTCTAGTACCGGGTTTCGCCCGTATATCCACATAACCTCAGCATACGGTCAGGGGGGCGGACTGCGCCATTTTCATTCTGCAAACT
Source organism: Thermaceae bacterium (assembly GCA_026987375.1). GTDB lineage: Bacteria > Deinococcota > Deinococci > Deinococcales > Marinithermaceae > Oceanithermus. Next base: position 23,462 of record JALSMT010000114.1, read on the forward strand.
GCTAGGCTGGTAGCAATGAAGCGTCGCCAGACACCTACCGTTACCGTTGGCAGCGTCAGCATGGGGTACGGCTGGCCGGTTCGCGTCCAGTCCATGACTAACACCAATACGGCAGACGTGACCGCCAGCGCCGCCCAGGTCGCCGAGCTGGCCCAGGCCGGCAGCGAGCTGGTGCGCCTCACCGTTGACGGCGAAGAGGCGGCTCGAGCTATCCCCGAAATACGGGAGAAGCTGCGCCAGCAAGGCATAGAAGTTCCTCTAGTGGGAGACTTCCACTTCAACGGCCACGTTTTACTGGAAAATCACCCACAGATGGCGCGGAGCCTCGACAAGTACCGCATCAACCCCGGAACCGTGGGCGGCCTAGCCCGCGCAGACGACAACTTTCGCACCATGATCGAGGCGGCCATGCGCTATGGCAAGCCCGTGCGTATAGGAGGCAACTGGGGCAGCCTCGACCAGTCGCTGTTGGCGGAGATTATGGACGCCAACTCGCGCCGCCGGCGGCCCAAGAGCTCACACGAGGTCTTACTAGAAACCCTGGTTGCTTCGGTGCTGCGTTCAGCTGAGCTGGCGGAAAAGATTGGTCTGCCGCGCGACAAGATCGTCCTTAGCGCCAAGGTATCGTCGCCCAGAGATCTTTGGAGCGTCTACCGCCGGTTGGCCGAGAGCCCCTACGTTCTGCACCTGGGTCTGACCGAGGCGGGCATGGGCGATCGCGGTGTAGTTTTTAGCACCGCGGCCACCGCTCCGCTGCTGAGCGAAGGAATCGGCGATACCCTGCGCGTCTCGCTGACGCCGCTGCCGGCTGATAGCAGGGCTCGAGAGGTAGAGGTGGCGCGGGAGATATTGCAATCACTGGGAGTTCGCCGTTTTGCTCCCTCGGTTAGCGCCTGCCCCGGCTGCGGACGCACCTCAAGCGCCTTTTTCCAAGAGCTGGCGGAGCAGGTATCACGCTTCCTGGCGCTGCGCATGAGCGAGTGGCAGAAGCTTTACCCGGGCGTCGAAGACATGAAAGTGGCGGTGATGGGCTGTGTCGTCAACGGTCCGGGGGAGTCCAAACACGCCGACGTCGGCATCAGCCTGCCAGGTCGCGGTGAAGAACCCAAAGCGCCCGTTTTCATTGAAGGACAGCACTACACCACGCTCAGTGGGGCGGACGTTGCTGCGCAGTTCATTTCTTTACTAGAGGATTACGTAAAACGCCGTTACGGCGCGGCCGGAGGTTGATTTGGGATTTTCCCATCCCTGGCTTTTGCTCTTCTCGCCGCTGGCTTTGCTGGAACGCGGCCGGCGGCGCTGGGTGGTGTTTTTGCTGATTTTGGGGGCGGCGGGTCCGCTACTGCCGCTGGTTCCCCAGATAACCGCCGTCTTGGTGGACCAGAGCCCGTCGGCCGCGCCTGCGGCGTCGCGTCTTGCGGCGAAGTCCAAGCTGGCGCACGCCAAATACTTTGCTTTTGCGGAGCGGGTGCGCCAAATGGCCGACCCAGCAGCTCGTTATAGCGACCTGGGGGCAGAGACGCGGCTCCAGGCGGCGCTGGACGCGGCCTACGCGTCGGGGGCGGCGCGTGTGTTGCTAATATCAGACGGCCTGTGGCGCGGCAAACCCAGCAGCGCCCTGCCGCTTTACGCAGTCTGGGCGCCGCCTGCGGCTCACCTCGAGCTCGAGCCTTTGCTAGCCCCGGCGCTGCCGCGACGGGGAGAAGTAGTAGAGGTCCAGGCGGTCATAGACGGCACCGTGTCTAGCGACGCCAGCATCACTTTCGCTACCGGCGGCGCCAGTAAAACTTTCCAACGTCACCTGCTTCGCGGCCGCAACTACGTACCTTTCCGCTTGCGCCTTACGAAAGCCGTCACCCTGACGGTCAAACTGCGTTCTGCGTACGGCGAGGGCGTACGCAGTATTACCCTGCGCCCTCTCTCTGCGGGCAACGCTCTGGTAGTCGGCGACGCCGCCGCGGCGGCCTACCTGCGCGCCGCCGGCTGGCAGGTGTTAGAGGGCGAGCCGAAGAGTCTCAACGCTGCTACCGACCTGCTGGTGATAGGTAACGGCGTGGCGGACTGGGGAAAAGAAGGCTTGGCGCGTCTGAGTAATTATCTGCGTAGCGGCGGAGCAGTACTCTGGACCGCTACCCCCAAAGGACTCTTCTTTGGGGGCTGGCAGAAGACTTCTCTAGCCCAGAAGATGCCCTTAGCGGTAGACCCGCAAGACGGCGCCGCTTTACTCATAGTGTTGGATACCTCAGCTTCAATGCGCCAGGGACGCCCCAGCAAGCTGGATCTGGCCGCAGAGGGCGTTGCTCGGCTTTTGGCGGCGGCCAGCGACGCGGACAGTCTCGGGTTAATTTCTTTTGCCGATCAGGCGCGCTGGCTATTGCGCTTGCGCCCCCTCGACTACCACCAGCGCCGCCAGGCTGAAAAACTGCTCGCCGACCTGCGGGCCGATGGAGGCACCGTCATGGCGCCAGCTTACTTCGCCGCTAGCCGCGCCCTGGAGGGTAGCACCGCCAAAACGCGCTGGTTGCTGGTAATCAGCGACGGTCGCATAGGCGACGATAAGAACCCTATCCTGCAGGCTGCGGCTTCCGCGGCAAAGAAGGGCGTCAAAACGCTAACACTGGCTTTGGGTGGCGACGCCGACAGGGCCTTCTTGAGTCTCTTGGCGCAGCGGGGCGCTGGCTCTTACTACGACCTGGCGGATCCCTCCGCTCTGCCGGCGTTGTTGCAAACGTTGGGACGCAGAGCTTTCACAAATCGTAGTTTGACAGGCCTTTTTCCGTTAATCGTGCGACCCCACGCGGTGACGCAGGGGATATCGCTGTCGCCGGCGCGGGCCTTAACGCCCGCCCGCGCCCGCGGCTGGGCAGAGGTTCCTTTGCGCACCAAAAATGGTCGGCCCGTACTGGCGCTGGGTCAGGTCGGCTCAGCGCGGGTGGCGGCGCTGGCCAGCGATCTCTCGATCAGCTGGAAAAATGATCCAGACGCGGCGTTACTGCTGGCGCAGCTGGCCCGCTGGTTGAGCAATACCGCGGCGCGCCCCAGCTATCGCTGGCGTAGAACCGCAGAAGGATTACAGCTTCTGCTGCAGGGGCGTTTTGAACCGCTGCCGCTGGCTAGTTATGGCGGCCGGCAAGAAGCCTTAGAGCCGATCTCTCCCTTTGAGTTCGTCTTAAACCTGCCAGCCGCCTGGAGAGAGCCGGTGCGTATAAGCAACGGCGCGCGCACGCTATTTACCGCAAAGCCTGCGCCTATTACTGAGTGGCCGCCGCTCGACGGACGCGCGCAGTTGCGCGCGCTGGCCGCCAGGTCGGGCGGCGCTCTACTGGCTTCGGCCGCCCAGCTGCAGCCTCTGCCGCGGCGAGCGAGCGCTATGGGGCCGTATCTGTGGCTGGCGGCGCTGGCGCTCTTTTTCTGGGATCGCTACCGCGAGAGCAGGGTAGGCTAGGGTATGCGTGCGCTTCGTTTGTTCGCGCTCTTGCTATTGCTGGGGTCGTGCTCTAGCGGCCTGCCCGAAGCGCCGCGAGAGCTGACGCTCGACTACTCCGGCAGAGCCGTTTTGAATCTGCCGCTTCCGCAGCAGACGGTATGGGCTCTACAGCCTTCCGGTCTGCTCGTCAACCGTGCAGAAGGCGTGGGGCCGGCTACCCTTCGCTTTACCGCCCCTCTGGAGCAGGTCGCCGACTCTCCCCAGCAGATCTTCAATTTGCGCTGGCGGGGGGATTTGCAGGGTGATCTGCGCGTCGTTTGGCCCTTGGTTCACGTCAGCGGCCAGGTCGTCGAGAGCGCGGCAATCAGCGCCACGCTTCCGAGCGCGCAGCTGCCCAGGGCTGAAAAGGGGACAGTTCCTCAGCGAGTATTGGTCCGCTACGCCAGGGCTGCGGCCGCGCCCCAGGGCCTCCCGGCAGCCGGCGATGAAAAGCTACGAATTATCGCCAGTACCGACCCGGAAAAGTTGGCCGCAAAGCTGGCCGAAGATCCAAACGTTCTTTGGGCTGAGCCTGACGGCTTGGTGCACGCTCTTGGGGAGCCAGGCGACGAATACTATCCGCTGGAGTGGCACCTGCGCAAAACCGGTGCTCGCTGGGCCTACCTGGCGAACTTCAACCAGCCGGTCACGGTGGCCGTTATCGACAGCGGCGTGCGCTACGACCACCCAGACCTCGCCGGCAGGCTCTGGGGGCCGGCAGACGGCGCTTACGACTTCGTCAACAACGACGACGATCCCACCGACGAAGGCGACAACCACAACCCCCGCTTGGGCAGCCACGGCACCCACGTTAGCGGCATCATCGCCGCGCGTAGCGGCGAGAACGCTCTGCCTGCGTCCTGCTACGACGCCCACGGTAACCCCGTATGCAGCAAGAGCGGCGTGGTCGGCGCGGCTTGGGCGGCCAACGTCAAGGTGCTGCCTTTACGCGTGCTGGACGAGAACGGTAACGGCTCCTTCAGTGCGGTGGCGGCGGCCATTCGTTACGCCGCGGGGTTGAGCGTGACCTGGGGCGACGTAACTCTAAGTAACCCCCACCCCGCCAAAATCATCAACCTTTCCCTGGGCGCTTCTATGCGCTCGCAGGCCCTTTGCGAGGCGGTGGCGGCCGCCAGCGACGCAGGGGTTTTGGTGGTGGCGGCGGCCGGTAACAACGGCGGCGGCGCTTATTTTTATCCCGCCAGCTGCCCAGGGGCTATCTCAGTGGCGGCCACCGACAATTCCAATGGCGAACCCAAGCCCACCTGGTACAGCCAGCACAATGATCGGGTAGACATCAGCGCGCCGGGGGGCGACAGTCGTCAAGACGCCGACGGCGACGGTCATCCCGACGGAATCCTTTCGACCACCTGGAACTTTGAGCGCAATATGCCCAACTATGGTTATTACATGGGAACCTCGCAAGCTGCGCCACAGGTGAGCGCGGCGCTGGCGTTGTTGCTGGCCAGTGGTGAAGACGCCGCCAGCGCCTGGCGGATCCTCAAAGAAACGAGCACCGACCTGGGGGAACCGGGCTACGACGTTCACTACGGCTATGGGTTCGTCAACCTGCCGGCGGCGCTGGCTCTTACCCTGCCCGCGGGCAAGTACCGCGTGCACTTCGGCGGCCCGCTCGAACGCTGGCTAAGCACAGACGCCGACGGCAACTTCTCTACCTATCTGCCCAGCGCCGAGTATTCGCTAACGGCTTGCCGCGACGACAGCGCCAACGGTTTTTGTGACGGCGACGAGCCCGCATTCCACACGAAAGTGACAGCACCGCCTCAAGATTATTTTTCTCTAGGTTCACTGCTCTTAAGGCGGCCTTAGCCGCATTTCACCTTACGCAAATCCGCAAGCAGGTAAAGTGGAAGTATGTATAAGAAGCTCGCCGTCTTACTTCTGCTTGTTACCATGGCCCTCACGGCCTGTAACCCTAACAAACCACCTGTA
>JALSMT010000115.1 GCA_026987375.1 Thermaceae bacterium
CAGGGCCCTGCATGGCCCTGGGGCAGGGCCGCGCGCTCGCCGCCTGGAGCCAGGACGACGGACACGGGGCCTACCGCGTCTATGCCAGCATCTATCGATAGCCAAATCAGGCCAAAGCAGGTCGGGGCGACCCCGACCTGCTTTGGCCTTCTCGGGGCTTACGCTTTCCCGCTCGAGCCGAAGAGCTCCAGACGCGCCTCGACGACCCTCTGCATCTCCTCGCGCGCCGGCCCCAGGACTTTGCGCGGGTCGAAGACCTTGGGGTCGTCTTTCAGGACCTCGCGCACGCGTACGGCGAAAGCCAGGCGCAGGTCGGTGTCGGTGTTTATCTTGGCGACGCCTTCGGTTATCGCCTTCTGCACGTCCTCGGGGGCGATGCCGTGGGCGTCGCCGATCTCGCCGCCGGCGGCGCGGAAGCGCTGCACCAGCTCCTGAGGAACGCCGCTGGCGCCGTGTAGAACCAGCGGGTAATCTTCCCCAAGCAAAGCGGCAATCTCGCGGATGCGTTCGTGATCGATGAAAGGTTTGCCTTTGCCCTTATAGGGGCCGTGAGACGTACCCACCGCCACGGCCAGAAAGTCTACCCCGGTCTTCTGCACGAATATCTCGGCCTCGCGCGGGTTCGTGAGCAGGGCGTCTTTTTCGTCTACGGCCACGTGTTCTTCTATGCCCGCCAAACGGCCCAGTTCCGCCTCTATGCTGGCGCCTACGGCGTGCGCCGCCTCGGCCGCCCGCTTGCTCTCGGCGACGTTGACCTCAAAGTCTTCGCCGGATTTATCTATCATCACCGAGGTAAAGCCGGCGTAGAGGGCGCGCAAGACCGACTCGTAAGAAGAGCCGTGGTCGAGGTGCACCGCCACCGGTACGCGGGCGTCGCGCGCCGACTCGTGCACCATGGTCGTTAGCTCCTTGCCGCCGTACCTCATCGCCCCTTCTGATAAGGCGATTATTACCGGGCTGCGTTTGGCCTCGGCCGCCTGCAAGATTGCCTGAGTTATCTCCATGTTGTTGGTGTTGAAAGCGCCGACACCATAGCCTTCTCTGCGGGCCTTCGACAAGATTTCCAAACCGGTTACCAGCATGCCTGCCTCCTCACTCGATTGTAAGGCAGAAAAAGGGCGGCGGCGCTAATCGCTAAAGCTCTGGCCGGTCATTTGCGTAAGCAGCAGCTTGAACTCGTGCGGGCTAGTGGCGAAACTTTGAGCGTCCTCGAGAGAGATTATGCCCTCTTTGAAGAGCTCCGCCAGGTGCTGATCGAAGGTGTGCATGCGGCGGGTGTTGTCCTCGAGCAGGGCTTCTTTTATCTGCGGCGTTTTGGTTTCGTCTTTAATGTACTCGCGGATGAGCGGCGTAGCTACTAGCACCTCGTGCGCCAGCGCGCGGCCGCGCCCGTCGGCTCGCGGCAGCAGGCGCTGCGAAACGATGCCGAGCAGCGACTCCGCCAAGAGAATGCGGATCTGCTGGTGCTCGTGCAGTGGGAAGAAATCGATGGCGCGGTTGATGGTGCGGATGGAGTCGAGGGTGTGCAATGTCGATAAAACCAGGTGGCCCGTCTGCGCTGCGGTTATAGCCGCCTCCACGGTTTCGCGGTCGCGCATCTCGCCGATGAGAATTACGTCGGGGTCCTGGCGCATGGAAAACTTGAGGCCGCTGCGAAAGGAGTCGGTGTCCATGCCGACCTCGCGTTGCACCACCAGGCTCTTCTTGTTCTTGTGCAGGTACTCTATCGGATCCTCAATGGTAATGATGTTCTTGGGAAAGTGGCTGTTGATGTAGTCTATCAGCGCCGCTAGAGTTGTGGACTTACCGGAGCCCGTGGGCCCGGTGACCAGCACCAGACCGCGTTCCTGACCGCCAAAATACTCCATGATAGGGCGGGGCAGGCCCAGCGCCTCGAAGCTGGGAATGGCGTCCGAGATGACGCGCATGACCAAGCCCATGGAGCCGCGCTGCCGCATCAGGTTGCAACGGAAGCGCGCTACGCCGGGAATGGTGTAGGCAAAGTCCATCTCTTTCTGGTATTCGAAAATCTCCCACTGTTCGGGCGTCAGTAGAGCTTTGATTATGCGTTCGACTTCTTGTGGAGAAAAAGGCTTGGGGCTGAAGTGCTTTAGCTTGCCGTCTACTCTGATGGTCGGCGGCGCGCCGGCTTGTAAGTGCACGTCCGAGGCGCGTTGCGCCACCATCGCCTTCAGCATTTCGACTATCGTCACGAGCCCATGACCTCCATATTGTCGATTAAGCGTACCGCAGGGAAGCGCCCCGCGGCAATAGCCCTGGCGCCAGCCGTCCATTGCTCGAGCGGCTGGAGCGTCTGCGGGTGGACCACCGCCAGATAGTCCGCTGCGAACTCCGGCGTTTCGTCAAAAACAGCGCGCCCCGCCGCCAGCGCTTCCTCGGGCGAAAGGCCGGACTGCGCCGCCTGACGCACCGCCAGCAGGGCGCGGTAGAGGACGGTCGCCTTGGGTCGCGTTTCTGCGTCCAGATAGACGTTGCGGCTGGAGCGCGCCAGCCCGTCGGGCTCGCGCACGATGGGGACCGGCACGATCTCGACCCCTAGGTTGAGGTCAGCGTTGAAGCGCTTGACGACCTGTAACTGCTGATAGTCCTTTTCACCAAAGTAGGCCCGGTCCGGGCGGACGATATTGAAGAGCTTGCTGACCACGGTCGCCACCCCGTCAAAATGACCGGGGCGGCGTTCACCCTCCCAGCGCTCTGTCAGCGGCCCGCTCACGTGCACAGTGGTGGCGAAGCCGGGAGGGTACATCTCTTCGGGGCTGGGGTGGAATATCCAGTCGGCGCCGGCCTCCTCGGCTAGGCGGGCGTCGCGCTCCAGGTCGCGCGGGTAGCTCTGGTAGTCTTCGCCGGGGCCGAACTGAAGAGGATTGACAAAAATCGAAACCACCACCTCCTGATTTTCGGCGGCGGCGCGCCTTATCAGCTCCAGGTGCCCTTCGTGCAGGTAGCCCATAGTCGGCACCAGACCCAGCGGCCGCGGAGGATTAACTCGCAAGTCCGCGGCTCTTTGGATGATCCTCATGACTCTCAGTATATTTCATGCGGTACATCTCGGCGTCGGCACGAGCCAGCAACTCTTCCAGGTTGGCGCCTTCCGCGGCGTTCCAGCTGACTACTCCGTGATCCCCCTCCAACGATATCTCCCCGCTGCTGGTCTGCAGCGGCTTGTCAAAAACGCAATCCAAACGCGATCCCAGCGCTTGGTACGGCCCCACCAACAAAAACTCGTCACCGCCGTAACGGATCACCAAGTCGCCGGGGCGCACCAGCCCCCGCAAGCGCACCGCGAGGTTGCGCAGCACCTCGTCGCCGGCGGCGTGGCCGTGGGCGTCGTTGATGTTTTTAAAATTCTTCAGGTCCAGGAAAGCCAAGTCGAACGACTTCTTCTTACGTATCATTTCAGAGAGGCGCTCGAGCCCCGCACCCCGGTGTAAGACCTCAGTCAACGGGTCCAGTTGCCCCTCCTGCCTTTCTAACAGCAACGCCAGCGCGGTAATAGAGAACATCGACAATCCCAGCGTATGTAAACCGACAAACGCCAGGGCGTCTTTGCCGCCCGCGCTAATCAAGAGCAACATCACGAACGCCGCGGAAAAGAACATGAGCAGAGCGCGAAAGTCTCCGTGCCTGGCGTTCATGGTAACCTTGGCAAAGAACCACAGGTACAGCAGCATAACCAGCTTGCTGTCAGTGCCGCCGCTGGCCCTAATTAGCATGACGATCAGCGTGGTGTCTGTGAGGGCGTTTACGCAGTCCAGCCAAACACCGGCCTCTTTGCTGAGCGCCAAAACAAAGAGCGAGTGTAGCGCGACTACGGCCGAAAGCAGCCAGTAGGCCCCCCAGGGCATGTTTACTACGCCTGCATAGTTGAGGGCGGCCACGCCAATCACGACCACCAGCCTGGCGACTACTCCCATTCTCCACTTAAATGCGCCCGCCTTCTGAACCATCTCAGCAACAGTATATTTACGGCTAAACTACTATAGTACCCCTTTTTATGGGGTGTTTATTCGTAGAATATAGAATCAATCAGGCGCATGGAGAATACGTAGGTCTCTTCTACTTTTTCCCAGGAAACGTTTTCGGGTCGGTCGCTGGGCCAGTGCCAGTTCGGGGGCAAACCGCCCGCAAGCCTGATCAGCGTCAGGACTGCTACTCCCCGGCGCGCCAGCGGCCAGGTGTCAAAGTAGGCCAATCGGTAAGCCAGCGGCCGCGCCTCTTTTAGCTGGCCGGCCGCCTCGAGCAACGGGCCGCGGTAGCGTACGAAGCCCAGCATCCCTTCGCCGCAGGCGTAAAAGAGCTCGCCCCGCCCCACGTTGTCGATGTTCAAAACCAGGTCGTCGCCGCTTACCCAGCCCGACCGCAGCAGCTCGGCCGCCCCGACCGCGCCTACCTCTTCGGCGCCGGTCAGCGCCAGCTTTATCCGCCAGCCCGGCGGGGGTTCTTTGGCCAGGTCCAAGAAGAGCTGGCTGGCCACGGCTGCCCCGCTGGCGTTGTCGTTGGCGCCGTTTACGAAGGGAGCAGTCAGCTCTCGCCAGGCGAGCAGAGCGGCCTGCAGCAAAAAGTAGCCACCCAGCAGCCACGACGGCCAGCCGCCTAGCAAAGCTGCGGGCGCGGCGGCGCCGGCCATGACGGCGTTAGCGACAAAATTGGCGCGGAAGCCGCCCACCCGGCGGGGATCGTAAACAAAATAGGTCTTGGCGGTGTCATAGTGGGCCATGAGCAGCAGCGTTCGTGGACCGTCGCCTGCTTCGGCCAGGACGTTTTGCGAGGTTGCCCGGGCGAACAGGCCCTGCCAGGGCCGGGGCCAGCCGGAAAAGTAGGCCCAGAAACCGTAGAAACCCAGCGCCGCGAGCGGGACCCAGCCGAATAGGCCCCCAAACCCCAGCGCCAGCGAGACCGCCAGCACCTCGGGCCCCCAGCTCGTGGGGGTGCGGAAGCTCTGCACTTTTGGATTGAAACCGAGGGTTTCCAGGTAGCCAGCCAGCCAGCGTGCGGCCTCGCGTTCGAGCCGCGTGCCGCTGCCGCGATGCTGGAAGGCCACCAAGCGCCGCCAAACCTCGTGCATAGGGCAAGTCTACCGCCTGCGGTATGCTTGACTGCGTGGGAAAGAAGAAAAAACTACAAAAGCAGTACCAAAAGCAGCTGGAGGAGGCGCGCAAGCCTACTTTTGCCAAGATGTTCAAGCTGTTCATCAAGACCTTTCTGCTCTTCGCCGTTTTGCTGGTGCTAATGACGCTGGGGATTTTCTACGGCCTGGGCGTGCTCAAAAATTGGTGGGCTCAGCTGGCGGTATACGGAGCGGCCTATGTTTTGTTGCAGCCTTGGTTGATGAGCGACTTTAGGCCGCCGCCTCCCAAAGGTCTTAAAAAGTAAATCCCTCTATAATCGAGGGAAGATGCTCGACTTCAAACAAAAGATAACCGGCTCCGGGTTGACCTTCGACGACGTCCTGTTGCTGCCCGGCTACTCCGAGGTGCTGCCCTCGGAGGTAGACACCAAAAGCCCGCTGACGCGCAAACTAAGGCTCAACATTCCCATACTGGCGGCGGCCATGGACACGGTCACCGAGGCAAAAATGGCCATCGCCATGGCGCGCGAAGGCGGCGTCGGGGTGATCCACAAGAACTTGGACCCTCGTACCCAGGCTGACCACGCGCGGCGCGTCAAGCGCAGTGAGGCGGGGATGATTACCGACCCTATCACCTTGCCGCCCAACGCCACCCTGGAAGACGCCGACCGCTTGATGGGCGAGTACAAGATCGGCGGCCTGCCGGTGGTGGATTTTCACGGTAGGCTGCTGGGCTTGGTCACGAACCGCGACATCCGCTTTGAGACCAGCCTGGACAAACCCGTTTCTGAAGTGATGACCCCGCGCGAGCGCTTGGTCACCGGCCCTCCCGGTATGACCCTGGATGAAGCCGAGGCCGTTTTGAGGAAACACAAGATAGAAAAGTTGCCGCTCGTTGACGAAGACGAAAGACTGCGGGGTTTGCTGACCCTCAAGGATATCGTCAAGCGCCGTCAGTTCCCGCGCGCGGCCAAAGACGAGCGTGGCCGCTTGCTGGTGGCCGCGGCCGTAGGCGCCGGCGCCGACCTGCAAGAGCGAGCGCGCTTGCTGGTTGAGGCTGAGGTGGACGTGCTCGTTCTGGATAGCGCCCACGGCCACTCAAAAGGCATCATCAGCGGAGTCGCCTGGTTAAAAGACAAATTCGGCGACAGGGTTCAGGTCATCGCCGGCAACGTCGCCACCGCAGCAGGAGCGCAGGCGCTGGCCGAAGCCGGCGCCGACGCGGTCAAGGTGGGCATAGGCCCCGGTTCTATCTGCACCACGCGGGTGGTGACGGGCGTAGGCGTGCCCCAGATCACCGCCGTCATGGAAGCCGCAAGCGCGCTCGAGGGCAGCGGCGTGCCGGTAATTGCCGACGGCGGCGTCAAGCAGACAGGCGACGTAGCCAAGGCTCTGGCCGCCGGAGCCCACACGGTAATGCTGGGCAGCATGCTGGCCGGCACCTACGAAGCGCCCGGCGAGGAGATTATCAAAGACGGTCGCCGCTACAAAATCTACCGCGGTATGGGCTCGCTGGGGGCGATGAAACGTGGTTCATCCGACCGTTACTTCCAGACCGCGGCAAAAAAGCTCGTTCCCGAAGGTATCGAAGGCATGGTTCCCTACAAAGGGCCGGTAGGCGACGTAATTTACCAGGTTATCGGCGGCCTGCGGGCGGCCATGGGTTACACCGGCAGCCCCGACATAGAAACCCTGCGGGCGCAGGCGCGATTCGTACAGATTTCCATGGCGGGATTGATCGAAAGCCACCCCCACGACGTGACCGTGACCAAGGAGGCGCCAAACTACTCGAGGTAAGCGGCGAGGGGGTAGAGGGGGTGTGCTGGCGCGCTAAGACGAAAGCGCACGGCCGCTATCTCATAGCCCGTAGGGATGGTCAATTGATCGCGATTTCCACGGTGAGGTCACCCGTGGCCGCTTCCATGCTCCCAACCTTGATTAGCCGTCCTGCCGCCTATCTTTGGCTGCTCGGGCAGTTTTAAAGTCGGGGGCGGTGAGCGTGGTCCAAGGCAGGGTAAAAGCGTTTTGATAACTGCTCCCGCGGCGTTATCTTAGTTTTATGTCTGCTATAGCCGCTATTGATAAGAACTACCTAGAAAACGCAAGGGCCCGTCAGAATCAACTTACCAAGCCCCCTGGCTCCTTGGGGCGGCTCGAAGATTTGGGAGTGCGCCTGGCGGCGATTCAGCGTAAGCTCAAGCCCAGCCTGGGGCCGGCGGCGGTGGTGATTGCGGCCGCCGATCACGGTGTCGCCGCCGAGGGTGTTTCTGCCTACCCGGCTGAGGTAACCCCGCAGATGGTGCTCAACTTTTTGTCCGGCGGGGCGGCCATCAACCAGATCGCCCGCGTAGCCGAGGCGGAGGTCTACGTCCTCGACGTTGGGGTCAACGGCCCGTCGTTTCCAGAGCATGAACGCCTGATAGCGGCGCGGATTCGCCGAGGAACGGGCAACATCGCCCGCGAGCCGGCGATGAGCCCAGCTGAGGCGGAGGCGGCGCTCAGGGCCGGTATGAACGCCGCCCGTCGCGCCATCAGCGAGGGGGCCACCCTACTGGCCGCCGGTGATATGGGCATCGGCAACACCACCGCGGCGGCCGCCCTGACGGCGGCTTTGCTAGGCCTTCCAGGCGCAGACGTGACTGGCCGCGGTACCGGCGTGGACGAAGCAGTCTACGCCCGCAAGGTGGCGGTGGTGGAGCGGGCGCTCGCGCGTGCCGCCGGCGAACTGGGCGACCTGGAGAAGGCCGACCCCCTCGACGTCGCCGCTCAGCTGGGTGGACTTGAGATTGTGGCGGCGGCTGGAGTTTTCATAGCTGGCGCCGAGGCGGGCCTGCCGCTGGTCAGTGACGGATTTCCGGTGACGGCCGGTGCGCTGCTGGCGACGCGGCTGGAGCCAAACCTCAAAGACTACCTTTTTGCCGGCCACCGCTCGCTTGAGCCCGGCCACGCCCGGCAGCTAGAGGCGTTGGACCTGTCGCCAATTCTCGATATGGGTTTGCGACTGGGCGAAGGCAGCGGTGCTGTTTTAGCTTTTCCCATTTTACGGGCGGCCGCCGCAGTGCTGGGAGGCATGGCCACCTTTGCCGAGGCCGGCGTCAGCGAAGGCTGACGGGCGTTATCGTGAGGCCGTGAAGCGACTCCGCCCTTTCTGGCTGGCGCTCGGTTTCCTGACGACCCTGCCGGTGCCCGACCTGGCTGAGGTAGATTCCGCCGAGATGCGTGGCGCTTCGGCCTATTACCCTTTGGTCGGCTGGGTTATTGGAGCTATCTTGGCCCTCGCTTGGATGTTTATAAATCGCTTATCCGCCGGTTTGGGAGCGGCACTGTTGCTGGCGGCATGGTTGGCGCTAACCGGTATGCTCCACCTCGACGGTCTGCTCGACAGCGCTGACGCCCTTTTGGCTTCGCGTTCGCCGCAGGAGCGTTTGCGGATACTGGGAGACGTCCATCACGGCTCGTTCGCCTTTGGGGCGGGTGCGGTTTTTCTGATAACTAAGTGGCAGCTATTAGCATCGCTGCACTCGCCCTGGCCGCTTCTCTTCGCTCCGGTCGCGGCCCGCTTTTGGGTGCTGCCCGTTTTGAACGCTTTCCCCGCGGCTAGGCCCGAGGGTTTGGGGGCCACGGCGCGGCAGGGGCGTTGGCCTCTGGCAGCCCTGTTTTCCCTACCGGTTTTACTGCTCGCGCCGCTGGCGTTCGCCTTTAGTGGCGCAGCGGTCTTCCTTTTGGCGCTTTGGGCCTCGCGGCGCTTGGGCGGCGGACTATCGGGAGACGTTTACGGTGCGCTGATAGAGTTAGCAGAAGCAATCTTTATACTTATAACAATATTAAATATGACGGTGTAAAATTATAGAGTAGTGCAGCTGACGCAAACATGACAATCGCAGCTTCTATTTATCATTGAGACGCGGTATACTTAGTCTCGCAAGTAAAGGAGGTAGGAAGATGAAACGATTAGCAACGGTGGTAGGACTTTCAATGCTGATAGGCTTCGCCTTTGCCGCCCAGAAGATCAAGATTAACTTCTGGCACGCATTCGGCGGCGGCCGCACCGCTTTTATCGAGCGCGCGGTGGAAGACTTCAACTATACGCATCCGGGCATTGAGGTCAAGGCCGAGTATAAAGGTTCGTACCGTGATACCCTGAACGCCGCCATTCTGGCAGCAAAGCAGGGCAACGCCCCCCACATCGTGCAGATTTTCGAGGTAGGCAGCCAGATGGCCGTCGATTCGGGTATCTTCGTGCCGATTCAGGACTACGTACCCGCGCAACTCAAGTTCCAGCTCGACGACTACATCAAGCCGGTAGCCAACTACTACCGCATCGGTGGTAAGTTCAACTCCATTCCCTGGAACTCCTCGAACCCGATCCTCTACTACAACAAGGACATCTTCAAGAAGGCCGGCCTCGACCCCAACAAGCCGCCGCAGACCTTCGACGAAGTCGTACAGGCCTGCCAGAAAATAATCGCCAGCAAGGCCGCCCCCAAGTGCATCACCTGGCCGCTGCACTCCTGGTTCGTGGAGCAGTGGATCGCCGAGCAGGGAGCCATGCTCGCTAACAACGATAATGGTCGCAGCGCCCGCGCTACCAACGTATACATCAACTCCGAGGCGATGAAGCGCATCATGAAGTGGTGGAAGGGCCTCTACGATAAGGGCTACTACGCCTACACCGGTAAGCCCGAGGACTGGGACGGCGCCAACCAGCTCTTCGTCAGCCAGCAGGCGGCCATGGAGATAACCTCCACCTCAGACGTTACCTTCCACCAAAACGCCTCCTTCGAGAACGGCTACACTCTGGGCACGGGTTTTCTCCCCGTTCCAGACGGCGTCGAGCGTAACGGCACTGTAGTAGGCGGCGCCTCGCTGTGGCTGACCAAGGGGCACCCGCAGAAGGAGCAGGAAGCGGCCCTCACCTTCCTGCTGTGGTTCACCAACACCGAAAACATGGTGCGCTGGCACAAGGGCACCGGCTACTTCCCGGTACTCAACAGCTCGGTTAAGGTGCTTGACTGGGAGCACTGGTTCACTCGCAACCCCGCTTACAAAGCGGCGTTCGACCAGTTGCTGCAGTCCAAGGCGAACGTCGCCACTCAGGGTGCGCTCATTGGCCCCTTCCCCGAGGTCCGTACGATCATCGAAAACATGATCCAGGAGGTCTTCCAGGGTAAGGATCTTACCAAAGCGCTGGCCGAGGCCGACGCCAAGGCTGACAAAGCCCTCAAGGACTACAACTCAGCGGTCAAATAGGCTAATGGCAAAGCCCCCCGCGCGAACGCGCGGGGGGCTTACAACTGGCTTATAACAGGGACTATTTTATGGAAACTCACGCCGCCTACAAGAGCAGATGGTTGCCCTGGGTGCTGCTAGCGCCCACTTTCGCGATTCTGCTTGCCTTTTTGTACTACCCGACGCTGGAAACCTTCAGGCTGTCTCTTTATCGGGTGGCTTTTTTGGGTTTGCGCAAAAAGTTTACCGGCTTGGCTAACTATAAAGAGTTATTTACGAATCCCGACTACCTGCACATATTCGGCAATACCGTAGTATTCGCTTTTTTTGTGGTGATGCTTTCCATGGCCGTAGGGTTGGCCCTCAGCATACTGGCCAATCAAAAGGTCAGCGGCTGGAGAGTATACCGCATCCTCCTTATTTGGCCCTACGCCCTTTCGCCGGCGGTGGCGGGGGTCATCTTTCTCTTCATGTTCAACCCCCAGTCGGGGATCGTCAACTACATTCTGGGAGCTACCCTTGGGGTTACCCCCGACTGGCTCACCAACCCGACGTTGGCGATGATGCTCATTATTTTTGCGGCGGTATGGAAAAACGTAGGCTACAACGTGGTATTTTACATAGCCGGCCTGCAGAACCTGCCAGGTTCGGTTTTAGAAGCGGCGCTGATTGACGGCGCCACTCCCTGGCAGCGTTTCTGGAAGATTACCTTTCCGTTGCTGAGCCCCATGACCTTCTTTTTGCTGATTATCAACACCATTTACGCATTTTTCGAGGCTTTCCCCTTCGTGGACTTGCTCACCAAGGGCGGTCCCAACAACGCCACTAACATTCTAATTTTTAACATTTACCGCGACGGTTTTGAGTACTACAAGACCGGTATGGCGGCGGCAGAGTCAGTGATACTCTTCATCGCCGTCGTCTTCCTTACCATCATGCAGTTCCGCGTCGGCGAGGGGCGGGTGCACTATGGGAGCTAGCCATGAGTAAGAAGAGGAACACCCTCCTGGTTCACGCCATGCTGATATTTGCGGTGGCCGTCGTCGCCGCCCCGATAATCCTGGCGTTCATCTTTTCCACGCAGACGCCGGCGCAGATCTTCAGCTACCCGCCGAAGTTTACAATCGGTAGCGCCTTTCTGGACAATTATCGCACTGCATGGAATCAGTATCATCTAGGTATCTACATGCGCAACTCGCTCTATATCGCCGTCGCCGTTACCGTTGGTAAGACGATAATTTCTTTTATGGCGGCGCTGGCGCTGGTGTACTTCCGCTTCCCGCTGAAGGGTGCGGTATTTACCTTCATTTTGCTGACACTAATGATGCCTACGGAGATCATGATAGTGGCCCTCTTTGAGCTAGTGACCAAAATTGGCTGGTCCAACTCCTATGCAGCGCTGATAGTACCGTTCCTGGCTTCGGCTACCGGTACCTTCTTATTCCGCCAGCAGTTCTTGCAGATTCCGACGAGCTTGGTGGACGCCGCCAAGATTGACGGGGCGGGCCCCTTGCGCTTTGCTTGGTCCATACTGCTGCCGATGTCTCTCAACGTGGTGGCGGCGATGGCGGTCATTCAGTTTGTCTACATGTGGAATCAGTACCTCTGGCCGTTGATCGTCATTCGCGAGAATACCCGCCAAGTCGTGCAAGTGGGGCTCAAAGGGTTAACCAGCGGGCAGGACGCCACCAACTGGGGGATCGTCATGGCGGGGGCGATCATCGCGCTGCTCCCGGCCCTGGTCGTCTTCCTGCTGCTGCAGGAACAGTTTAGCCGCGGATTCGCGCTCAGTCAGGAGAAGTAAGGTGCCCGCGCTACCCTTTGCGAATCGCAAGCGTCCACTGCTGCTGGGTCACCGAGGGTTGCCGGCGCGGGCCGCAGGGAATACCCGCGAGGCCTTTCTGGCGGCGATCGAAGCCGGACTGGACGGCATAGAGACCGACGTGCAGAGGACCAAAGACGGCGTTTTGGTCATACATCACGACTTTTTCGTGGGGCAGCGGCTGTTGCCGCAGATGAGCTTCGCCGAGCTGCGCCGGCGGCTGCCCCAGATCATGACGCTGGCGCAATTGCTGGAGATGATGGAGCCGCACCACGATTTCTTGTTGAACATAGAGCTCAAGAACATCGCTGGGCTAGAAGACGGCAGAGCCTTTGAGCTGGCGGACGCGCTGGCCGCCTGGAGCGGAAAAGAGCGCGTTTGGGTTTCGTCTTACGACCCCGTTTCTTTGCTAAAGATTCGCGAGAGACGACCGTCCTTGCCATTGGCCTACATTTTTCGCCTTTACGACAGCGGCCGCATGGCGGAGCTGCTGCGAATAGAGGCGGTTCATCCCCATTACGGCCTGATAACGCCTGAAAAGGTAACCGCCTGGCATGAGAAGGGGCTGGCGGTGGGGGCTTGGACCGTCAACCAGCCGCAAAAAGCGGCGGCGCTGGCCGCGGCGGGGGTGGACGTGCTTATGGCCGACGACGCCCGGGCTCTATTTGCCGCTAAAAAATAGCCCAAATAACAGCGCCCGCCGCAGTATGGGTATAATGGACGCACCTTAACCTTGGAGGCGCGCCATGAACGGGAACGGTAACTGTACGAGCAGTACGGCGGCGGGTGTAGCTCGGGTTACTTTACTGGCGTTTGCGGCAGTTTTTTTCACGCTTACCAGCTGTACGGGTAACGCCTCAGGCGACGCCGGCAAGAAGTACTCTCTGGGCGGCTCGTTACAGGGCCTGGCGAGCGGAGCCAACATTACGTTAAAGGAAAGCGTTAGCGGACAGGAGATACGACTTTCGCGCGACGGCTCGTTCGCGTTCCCGCACAAGCTGCAGGACGGCTCCAGGTATCAAGTTTCTATAAAGAGCCCGCCCGCCGGCCAGAGCTGTTTACTCCAGGGCGCTGCGGGTAAAATCGCCGCTAGCGATGTAGCAAGCATAATCGTCAGCTGCCAAGACGCAGCGAGCGACCCGCAGGCGCTAATCGTCGGTCACCAAAACACCGACCCTGCGGCAATTCCTGACGAATGGATAGCCGCCGCCAAGCGTGACCTGCACATCGTCTACAACCACACCTCCCACGGCAGCCAGATCATCACCGGCCTCAACGCCCTAAGAGACTTCCCCGCCTTCGGAGACCGCTACGCCTGGGCCGACAGCATCTCGGGCGATTCCGAGCACCTGAGCCTCGACGACCGCGGAATGCCCAGCCCGCCCGACCTTAGCCAGGGTGACGCTGATAGCGACAACGACGGCATCGCCGACTGGGCCGAGACCACCTACACCTACCTGCAAGACCCCAGCCACTACCAGGTCAATGTGGTTATTTGGTCGTGGTGCAACATCGCCGGTCACGATATCGACCGCTACCTGCGCAGCATGCAGTGGTTGATCGATCAGTTTGGCGAGGGCGGCAGCGCCGTGCGCGCGGCGGAGCACCCGGTTAAGTTCGTTTTCATGACCGCCCACGCCAACGGCGGCGGCGAGGGGGATTCTTCCGACAGCCGCAACCGGCAGATTCGCGCGTACGTGCGCCAGCACAAGCTGATCCTTTTCGACTTTTCCGACATCGAGAACTACGACCCAGACGATAACTACTACCTCGATAAAAACCTGCGAGACAACCTCGACTACACGGTCGGCGGGGAAACGCGCAACTGGGCGGTCGAGTACCTGGCGCGGCACCCGGGGGGCGAGCTGGACAAGCTGGTTACGGGCAACGGCGTCGGCGGTTACGACGGCGCCGGCAGCTGCGCCCACTCCAACGGGCCCGACAACAAAGCCCGGCTGAACTGCGTGTTGAAGGGCCGCGCGGCCTGGTATTTATTCGCGCGGCTGGCTGGTTGGGACGGCGACTAGTTTAATTTTAATGCAAGTTGCGGCGGCATAGCTTGCTTGGAGGAAACGATGGGAGTTATGGGTGTTCTCTTATACTTAGCCTTTTGGGCAGCTTTGGCGTTCTTGATTATCCACTGGGCCGTGGTCACGGCCATTCGCGGTGTATTGCAAAAAGAGCCCGAGCTGCTGGGGCGGGTGATGTTGCGCTTGATCAGGAGCAAGCGCTTCCGCGACGAACTAAAAGGCGTTATTGCTGAGGCTTGGCGTGAAGAGGGCGACTCTCGTGCAGAGGGGGATTAAGCCTCCTCTGCACGAGCCGGGCGGTGCTTTTAGGCCCGAGGTTTTACCGAGTATTCTAGCCAGTTGGCGAACTCGAGCTGGCGGATGCGGTCGTCCAGCAGGGTTTCGTCGACCCCCAGCTTGCGGCGCAGGGCCACGTCGTTCGGGTTCTTGAACAATTCCTTCATCTCCGCGGCGTAGCGCAGCACGTCTTCCTCTTTCTCGAAGAAGCCCTCCTTGACCAGCGCCCCGGCGCGGGCGGCGATCAGGCGGGCGTTCTCCCAGAGGTCGAACTCGGGGTGGTACTGGGTGGCCCAGTAGGCGCCGTTTTCGTGCTCCACGGCCAGCGCCTGCACGCGGGTGTGTTCGCCGGTCGCGAGCAGCTCGGCGCCCGCGGGCAGTTCGGTCACGTGATCGAGGTGCATCTCGATGCCCTGGAAGACCGGCGGCTTGCCCGCGGTCAGCGGGTGCTCGCGGCCCGCGGCGGTCAGCTCGATGCGCGGCGCGAAGCCCCACTCGCGCCCTTTGGGGTTGGCCTCCACCCGGCCGCCCGCGGCCACCGCCGCCATCTGCGCGCCCCAACAACTGCCGAACTGGGGTACGCCGACCTGGAAAGATATCCGTGAAAACTCGATCTGGCGGGCGACCTTTTCCTCGTGGGTGTGGTAGATGGTCTGATCCGATCCGGTCCAGATGACGCCCTGGAAGCCGCGCACCTCTTCCAGGCGGGGAAGCGGATTCTCCACGTCGGCAATGAAGAAGACCCGCGACTCCGAGCCGGGCGCGTAGCGGTCGAGCAGCCGCCGGTAGAGGTCGTGCGGGTGGGCGACGTCGGAGCGGTCGAAGTTTTCCCGGCTTGCACGCGGATAACCGTTGACGATCAGGAAGTTCAGGGTCATGGCGTTTCCTTTCCGGCCGCGGCGAGGGCCAGCGGCACCAGGTCCTGCGGGAAGTCGCTAAAGAGGCCGCTCACGCCGGCCTCGATGTAACGCGCGGCTTCGTCTGTTTCGTTAACGGTGAAGAGGTTTATCTTTTTACCAGCCGCCACCAGCTGGCGCACCTTCTCCGGCGGCGTCAGCGTCGCGCGGGCGTTGATTGTTTGGTAGTCCTCGACCGCTCGCCAGTCAATCGGGCGGTCGCGATGGTAGCCGACCAGCGCCTGTACCTCCACCTCTGGTCGCAAGGAGCGGGCTTGGGCCAGCCAGTGGTGCTGAAACGAAGATAGGCGGACCTGCTCGGGGGCGATGCGGACGCGGTCCATGACCCGGAAAAACTCGGTCACCACCGGAAAGTTTTCGAGCGGAGGCGGCAGCTTCTTGAGTTCGATATTGACCACCCAGTCGTTGTCTTTGGTGAAGGCGAGCGCCTCTTCGACGGTCGGTACCTTCAGGCCGACGTAGCCTTGCTGGTCGGCGAGGCCGACCCGGCCGGCGGCAATCTGCCCAAAGGGGTCGTCGCGGTCGAACCAGCTGCCGGCGTCGAGCCGCTCGATCTCGCTATAGGTAAACTCGCTGAAGGTCCAGGGGGCGCGGTCGGGGTAGACCTCGGCGGCGTTGGTGGTGCGTTTTAGGCTATCGTCGTGAAAGATTATCAGCACGCCGTCGGCGCTTACGCCAACGTCGGTCTCCCACAGGTCGGCTCCGACTTCGAGGCCCTTCTCTGCGGCGGCCAAGGTGTTCTCCGGCGCCAGGCTGCGGGCGCCGCGGTGGGCGATTATCTGGGTTCGCTTCACGGCAATACGATACCGCGGCGCTGGCGCAAAGGGTAGTGGCAGAGCTTCACTGGAGCGGGGCGGGCAGGCGGCCGCGGGCGCGGGCCTCGCCGCGCAGCCAAGCCAGCACCGCCTCCAGGGCCTCGGCGCGGAAGCCGTAGCTGAGCAGGGCGGGCGCTGGCGCCGTGGCGGCGGCGAAGGGGTTCCACAGCGCCACGTGCAGGCGGGGCCGCCAGTTCCAGCTGGTCCGCGGGTAGAGGCGGCGGCTGTTGGAGATGAGCAGGTTAAAAGCCTCGTCGGTCGGCAAGTGTAGAGCTGGCACTTCTGAGGGGTCGGAAACGAAGATCGGCTCGACCCGCCAGTGTTCTTCCAGGCGGCGCAGCAGCTCGGCGCCGCTGGCTCCAGCCTCGGAAACGCCGTCGCCTGAGGGTCGTTCCTGGGCCACCACCCGCAGCCGCGCCCCGCTGGGCGGCGGCGCCGGTTCGCCTATGGCCGTCAGCCCTGCCTTCCAGGCGCGAGCGAAGAGTTCACGGTCGGCCGTCAGTCGCCCCTCACCGTACCCGCTTAGGCGGGCGGGGTAGGCGCGGGCCAGGCGGGTAACCCGCTCGGCGCTGGCCTCCGCCTGTCGCCGCGGCAGCTCGCCGCTCTCGAGCGCCTCTTGCAGGCGCGCCAGGGTGGCCTCTTGCAGCTCCAGGTCGCCCAGCGGCATGACCAGGTCGGCCCCCGCTTTGAGCGAGAGCAGCGCCGCCTCGGGCGCGCCCCAGTGGTCGGCGACGGCCCGCATGTTGAGCGCGTCACTGACGACGACGCCGTCGTAGCCCAGCTCCTCGCGCAAAAGTCCGGTGAGGATGCGCCGCGAGAGCGTGGCCGGCAACTCGCCGTCGAGCTCGGGGTAGACGATGTGCGCGGTCATCAGGGCCGGAAGGCGGTCCGCGGCGCGGGCGAAAGGGACGAGCTCCAACCGCCGCAGCTCGTCCAATCTTTTGTTCACCACCGGCAGGCCCAGGTGCGAGTCGACGGTGGTGTCGCCGTGGCCGGGAAAGTGCTTGCCCGTGGTGGCCACGCCTTCACGCGCGTGCCCCTCGTGCCAGGCGAGCGCCAGCTCGCTGGCGCGCTCGGGGTCGGCGCCGAAGGAGCGCTCGGCGATTACCGGGTTCGCCGGGTTGGTGTTGAGGTCGAGCACGGGCGCGAAGTTGAGGTTGAAGCCGTAGGCGGCGAGCCCGCGGGCGGTGGCCGCGCCCACGGCGCGGGCCAGCTCGGGGTCGTCCGCCGCGCCCAGGCTCATCCCCGGCGGGGGGCTGGGCAGGAAGGGCAGGCGCAGCACCGCGCCGCCTTCCTGGTCGACGCTGATTATCGCCTCGGGCCCCAGCACTTCGAGCAGGTCGGCCGCCAGCCGCCGCAGCTGCTCGGGGTTCTTTATGTTGTAGCGGAAAAGGATGACCCCGCCCACCCGGTAGCGCCGCCAGAGGGCGGCCAGGTCGGCGGGCAGCTCGGTACCGGGCAGGCCGGTGATGACGAAGCGGCCGGATTCCATACCCTCAACTTTACCCCCAGACGGCGCCCTAACCGGGCCGGGGTCGGTGGTGAAGTACGCTAAAGGCGTGCTCTCGGACGCGCGGCTCATCGCTAAACGCTTCAAGGCTCTGGGCGACCCCACCCGCGTCGCCATCATGCGGGTTCTGGCCGCAGGAGAGCACTGCCCCTGCCGTATTCAGGAAGCCTTGGGCGGAATGCCAGCCAATCTTCTTTCTCACCACCTCAAGGTGCTCAGGAGCGCTGGTCTGATAAGGTCGCGGCGCGAGGGACGTTGGATCGTCTACCGTATTGCTGAAGACGTGGTGGCGGCGCTGGCGGGCGAAATCCCCCGGCTCGAGCCGGGGGCGGAGAAAGTTTGCAACTGCGGCCCGCCTAGAGGGCGGCGATAGAAAATTTGACGCCCACCAAGAACAGCACCAGCGCCACTATCAAGGCGGTAATCTTCATCAACTTGGGGCTCCAGAAGTGGTCGGTCAGCCAGGCGAACAGCGAGATGCCGGCCCAGGCCGCCAGCGCGGTTTCTACCTCGGCGCTGGAATACCCCTTAACGAACAGGTGGGTAAGGATTGCCCCGACTACCGCGCCGATAGTTCCAAAGGTGGCTATCGCGTAGGCCAAGGGCATCTTGTGCCCCAAAGCCTTATTGAAGAGGGGTATGGCGAAAGGCTTGCCGCCGGCGGAAATGAGGCCGGTCAACACCCCGGCCCCCAGCGAGATGGGGAGTATCCAGCCGGGGTGTTCGGGTGCGGCTCGGCCGTCGGCGGGTTTTACCAGCACCAGGCGTAGCGCCATGGCTATGGCGTAGATTCCCAGCAGCAAAAGCAGCACCTTGCCCGGCGTTTGAAAGCCCAGGTAGCGGCCCAGCACGCCGCCCAGCAAGCCCGAGAGCAGCGCCGCCCAGCCTTCCCAGGAGGGAAAGCGGGCGAAGGCGCCCCAGAGCCAGCCTTCGCGGCGGATGAGGCCGTGGCTGACGACCGCCAGGAACAAGACCAGGATGTTGAGCGGTATCGCCTGCGCGATGGGCAGGTGTCCGAAAGAAAGCATCATGATGACGAAAAAGACGCGGTCTATCCAGATGCGCAGCGCCGAGGTGACAAAACCAACGACGATCACGGTAATCAACATTGCAGACCAGGAAACAATCACCTTACTACCTCCCTAAGACGCCGCTCGAGCCCGGAAGAACCGTGCGCCAGCGCGGAAGTGCAGGCAGCCGCCAGCCATCTTTTTGCTAAGAGGCGGTGCGCCCTTTTGTCGCTCCGCCCGCCTCGACGTGCATCTGGCGCGGCTTTCTGACGAGTAAGGCCGGCGCCCGCAAAAGCACTTTTACCCTGGCCTTAGCATTGCCAGGCCTGGAGCGGCGGTCGGGCTCAGACCTCGTCGAAAATCGCCTCCATGGTTTCCAGGGCCGCGCCGCTGGCGGCGAACTGGGCGATGTGAGCGGCCTCCAAAACCGCTTCCTTACTGGCCCCTACGTCGAGGGCGTGGCGAGCCATGGCCGCGGCGCAGCCGCCGGCGCCGGCGGTGATGGCGGCGGCCATGTGTATGAGGGCGCGGCTTGCCTCGTCCAAGGCGCCGCCTTCGGGTGGTTTGCTGTACTGCTTGCCCGCTAAGTGGTGGGCAAAGGCCTTGGGGTCTTTTTCATGCATCTTGGGCATCACGCTAGGCAGGGCATCCCCCAGGTTCTTCTTCATCATTTCCAGCGCTTGCGCCAGTTTGTCTTGCATCGTTTCTCCTTTCTGCCGCACGGCGGCCGAGCAGACTCTCTTTTTCAGCAGAGCGCCATGCCTACTTCAACAATCATTGAAATGATACTCTCCCCAGTAGAGCCCTACAAGAGCCCAAAGGCTTGTCTAGGGAGAAACTGCAGGCTCAGAGCCGAAAGAACCCCCGCGCAGTTGGCGGGGGTTCTTTCGGCAATCGCTTGCTTCAGGCTTCGACGGGGCGGGTGGTCTCGAAGACCAGGCCGCGCTCGCCCACCTTGACGAGAACGGTGTCGCCTTCGCGCACGTTGCCCGCCAGGATCTCCTTCGCCAGCGGGGTCTCCAGCTCCTTCTGAAGGACTCGCTTGAGCGGGCGGGCGCCGAAGACCGGGTCGTAGCCGCGCTCGCCCAGCCAGCGCTCCGCCTCCTCGGTCAGCTCGAGGGTGATGCGGCGTTCCGCCAGGCGCTTCTTGAGGTCGGCCACCTGGATCTCGACGATCTGAATGATCTGCTCCTGGGTCAGCGGCTTGAAGACGATGATGTCGTCGAGGCGGTTGAGGAACTCGGGGCGGAAGTGCTCCTGCAGCAGGGCGAAGACCCGCTCCTGGATGCGCTCGTAGGGCAGGCCCTCCTTGATGCCGTCGAGGATCAGGTGGCTGCCCATGTTCGAGGTCATGATGATGACGGTGTTGCGGAAGTCCACCACCCGGCCGTGGCTGTCGGTGAGGCGGCCGTCGTCGAGGATCTGCAGCAGGATGTTGAAGACGTCGGGGTGGGCCTTCTCGATCTCGTCGAAGAGGATGACGCTGTAGGGCTTGCGTCGCACCGCCTCGGTGAGCTGGCCGCCCTCCTCGTAGCCGACGTAGCCCGGAGGCGCGCCGATCAGCCGGGCGACCGAGTGCTTCTCCATGTACTCGGTCATGTCGATGCGGATCATCGCCTCCTCGCTGTCGAAGAGGGTCTCGGCCAGCGTCTTGGCCAGCTCGGTCTTGCCCACGCCGGTGGGGCCGAGGAACATGAACGAGCCGATGGGGCGGTTCGGGTCCTTCAGGCCGGCGCGGGCGCGGCGAATGGCGTCGGCCACCGAGCGGATGGCCTCGTCCTGACCCACCACGCGCTTGTGCAGCTCGTCTTCCAGGCGCAGCAGCTTTTCGCGTTCGCCCTCGAGCAGCTTGGCCACCGGGATGCCGGTCCAGCGGCTGACCACCTCGGCGATGTCCTCTTCGGTCACCTCCAGGCGGACGTACTGGGCGTCCTTCAGCTTCTCGGAGAGCTGCTGGACCTCTTCTTCCAGCTTGGGCAGGACGCCGTACTGCAGCTCGGCCGCCTTGTTTAGGTCGTAGTTACGCTCGGCCAGCTCGATCTGGGTGCGGACCTCGTCGAGCTCCTTCTGCTTCTCGCGCAGCTCGTTCAGGACCTCGACCTCGGCCTGCCACTCGGTCTTCATGGCCTCGATCTTCTCGCTCAGCTCGGCGATTTCCTTTTCTATGTCTTCCAGCCGTGCCTTGGAGTCGGGGTCGGTCTCTTTCTTGAGCGCTTCACGCTCAATCTCCAGCTGCAGCTTCTTGCGCTCGAGCTGATCGATCTCCTCGGGTTGGCTTTCCAGCTGCATGCGCAGCCGCGCCGCCGCCTCGTCGATCAGGTCGATGGCCTTGTCGGGCAGGCGGCGGTCGGAGATGTAGCGGTGGCTGAGCACCGCCGCCGCTACGATGGCGGGGTCGGAGATACGCACGCCGTGGTGGACCTCGTACTTCTCCTTGATGCCGCGGAGGATGCTGATGGTGTCCTCCACGCTGGGCTCGTCCACGAGCACCGGCTGGAAGCGGCGCTCGAGGGCGGCGTCCTTCTCGATCTCGCGGTACTCGTCGAGCGTCGTCGCCCCGATTAGGCGCAGCTCGCCGCGGGCCAGCGCCGGCTTGAGCATGTTGCCGGCGTCGACCGCGCCCTCGGCCTTGCCGGCGCCGACGATGGTGTGCAGCTCGTCAATGAAGAGGATGATTTGGCCCTCACTGGCCGTCGCCTCGGCAATGACCGCCTTCAGGCGCTCCTCGAACTCGCCGCGGTACTTGGCGCCGGCGAGCAACGAGCCCATCTGCAGCGCGATGATGCGCTTTTCCTTGAGCCCCTCGGGCACGTCGCCCTTGACGATGCGCTGGGCCAGGCCCTCCACGATCGCCGTCTTGCCCACGCCCGGCTCGCCGATGAGCACCGGGTTGTTCTTGGTGCGCCGCAGCAGAATCTGAATCGTGCGGCGGATCTCCTCGTCGCGGCCGATGACCGGGTCCAGCTTGCCCTGCTCGGCCAGCTCGGTCAGGTCCATACCGTACTGCGCCAACGCTTCTAGGGTGCCCTCGCCGTGTTCGCTTTCCACCGTTTTTCCTCCTCTAACCTCGTCGATGATCTTCTTCAGTTCGTCCGCCGCCGGCAGGCCGGGGAAGTTTTCCTCGGCGACGGCCAGCAGCAGGACGTCGAGGGCGACGAACTTGTCGCCCTGGGCCTCGGCCAGCTGCTCAGCCCTTTTCAGCACGCGGTCGAGCCGCTGTGAGAGGTACTGCCCGCCTTCGGCGCCCTGCACCTTGGGCAGGCCGGCCAGTTCCTTGTTCGCGGCCTCTACCGCTTCCTTGGGGTCGCGCCCGGCTCTCTTGAGCAGGCGGGCGGGCAGGCCGCTGGGATCGCGGAACAGGACCGCGACCATGTGGGGCAGGTCTATTTGCTGTTGCCCCAGCTCGCGCGCCAGCACCTGGGCCTGCGCCAGGGCCTCGCGGGATTGTTGTGTCCATTTCTCCAGGTTCATTACTTCCTCCTTCGTCTTATAAGAGCATAACACTTGATAACGATAATATCAAGTATTATGTGTGTCACTTAAAGCGCGGCTGCTTTGGTAGGTTTTAGTAGTGGACAAGGAAACGAGAACTCTGGAGATGGTTTTCCCCGAAGATACGAACCCTCTAGGGAACGCCTTCGGCGGATACGTTTTGGGACTGATGGACAAAACCGGTTCTTACGCTGCCGCCAGGAGAGCCAAGAAGCCGGTGGTAACGGTGGCCGTGGGGGGCGTGGAGTTTAAAGTTCCCATCCGTTCCGGCGACGTGCTGGAGCTGGTGTCGCGCGTAGTCAAGGTAGGGCGCACCTCGATAGTGGTCGAGGTGAAAGTTTTTCGGGAGGATTTTGGCGGCGGCCCCGAGACCAGAGAGCTGGCCACGCACGGGCAGTTGGTCTACGTGGCTATTGACAAAGAGGGCAGGCCGACACCGGTGGACGAGTCTAACGACGCGGGCTGAGCCGCGCGGCTCAGCGACCTCGCTGGAGGCGCTGACGGATTGTGTCCCAGGCGTCTAGCGCTGGTTTGGGTTTGCCCGCGGCGTCGGCGAGGCCCATGTAGTAGAAGAGCTCCAGGGTATCGCGGTCGCGCTCGTTGCTGACGATCTTGTTGTACCAAGTAGGATCCAGGTCGTTGTAAAGAAGATATATCCAGAACTCGAGGCGGTTTCCCAGCTGCTCGGCGATCGCGCTCAGGTAATCGACCTGAGCGCGATCCGATCCGGGCCAGCGGCCGACCTTGCGGGAAGAACAGCCGCCCTCGCCGACCGCCAGCGGCTTCTCTGTCTCGTCCGCGAGAGGGGAATAGTAGTCCGCGGGAACGCGCCTCGACCCGAGCCACAGACAAGGGTAGCTGGAGATAACCCAGAGGTCCAATTGCGGTTCGAATGCTCGTATCGGCTGCCAATTAATTCCGCCGTCAGCGAGCCTCAGCTCGTCCCACTGGAAGGTGGAGAAGATCTGCGTTTCGGGGGCGGCGTTCTTGACTGCGGCGTAGGTCTGCCGGTAGAGCGATACCAGATTGGCGGCGTCGCCTGGGTGGGCGGCCATATATGTGTTGACCTCGGAGCCCAGTCCCAGGTAGCGGGGGTGAAATTCGCGCACGATGCGCAGTGCGAAGTTTTTGAAGGCGCGGCGCACGCGCGCATCGGCAAAGCTAGGTCGCCCCCAGGCGGCGGGTACACCGTAGAAGGCGCGACGGTCGAGGCCGTTGAGCGCATCGACTACGAAGATGGTTCTTAACCCTTTTTCCCGGCTCAGGCGCACCAGGTTGGCCAGGTCGGAAAAGGCGCGCGAAGGAGCCGATTCACTCTTGTAAAAATCCTCCCAGGGGATGTTGCGTTGCAGGAGCACGACGTCGCCGTGGCGGCTCAGGCCGCGCAGGGTCGCGAGCATGCTCCGCCCCTCGCCGCGGGCGGGCACGGGGAAAAAGCCCATCCAGGGGGCAGGCGTATTTCCCCTAGCTAAAGTGAAAAGGGCGGCAGTTAGTAATACTGTGGCCCACAGTCCCAGGGCCCGCCAGGAGGAGTCCGCCGTCAACGCCCTTCGCCGCGCGAGCGAACCCCCGCACTTGTTTGACCGTGTATCTATTTCCACCACCAGCCCCCATTGCTGAAAGAGACGCCGCCACATAGACATGCCCGGACGCCTAATCCTACAGCTTGCGTAGCGTCTCGCCGCGCAAAGCAAAGAACAAAGGCGCCCACGGGCGCCTTTGATAGTTTGCGGGTCTTGGCTAGTAGCCCGCGGACTCTACCACGGTCACGTTAGCGGCCGAGGGGCCCTTGGGGCCGTCTTCTACTTCGAACTCCACAACGTCGCCTTCGTTGAGGGTGCGGAAACCCGAGGAGTTGATGGCGCTGAAGTGAACGAAAACGTCACTTCCGCCTTCGCGCTCGATGAAACCATAGCCTTTTTCCGCGTTGAACCACTTTACTTTACCTTTTTCCATTACTGCTCCTTTACTCCTGCCCTTTCGGGCAACGCACGGGGGCTGAGGCGATGAGACTTACCAATTTGGCCACCACAGCTTTCCCGCAGCGCGATTCATTGTAGCACAATTGTCCGGCTAAGCGGCCATACCCGCTAGTAACGCCCTGCAGAACGCGTGTTGCGGCGCCAGTCAACCCTTGACGACCAGGTTCACTAGCTTGCCGGGGACGTAGATTTCTTTGAGGAGCCGCTTGCCTTGCAGGTGCTTTTGCACGTTTTCCTGCTCCTTGGCGAGGCGCAGCGCTTCTTCCTTGCCTATCGAGGCTGGAGCTTGCAGCCGCGCCCGCACCTTGCCGTTGACCTGCACCACCAGGGTAATGACGTCGGCGACCAAGGCGTTCTCGTCGTAAGCGGGCCAGGGGGCGTCGAAGACTGAGGCCTCGTCGAAGCGGCTCCACAGCTCCTCGGCGATATGGGGGGCGAAGGGCGCCAGCAGCTGCAGGTAGCTGAGTACGGCGTGCTGGTAGACCGCGTTCGGCCCTGCGGATTTGCGGAAATCGTAGAGCGCGTTGAGCATCTCCATGAGCGCGGCTATGGCGGTGTTGAAGCGCAGACCTTCTATATCTTCGGTGACCTTCTTAATCGTTTGGTTTAGCTTGCGATAGAGCACTTTGTCGGCCCCGGAAAGAACGCCGGGGTCGAAGTCGCCATCCGCCGCGGCCAGCTCGTTTTCGTCTGTAGTCACCAGCCGCCAGACGCGGTTCAAAAAGCGCCAGGCCCCCTGCACGCCTTCCTCGGTCCAGATCATCTCCTTTTCGGGCGGGGCGGCGAAGAGGATGGTCACGCGGGCGATGTCGGCGCCCTGCTCACGCACGAAGGGGCCCACCATGACGCCGTTGCCCAGCGACTTGCTCATCACCGCCGGCTTCCAGAAGTGGAGGCGGCCGTCCTCGCCTTCGCGCAGTTCGGCCCCCATCTTCTTCACCTCGTCCAGGTTCAGCTCGGCGGTTTCCAGCTCCAGGCGGATGCGCGCCTCCTCGCCGAGGCGCACCCGCTCGCCCTCCACCTCCACCGGGCCGTAGTCGGTCCAGCCCATGACCATGCCCTGGGTGAAGAGGCGCGCGAAGGGCTCGTCCACCGCGACCATCTTTTGGTCGTGGAAGAACTTGGTGAAGAAGCGCGAGTAGAGGAGGTGCAGCACCGCGTGCTCGATGCCGCCGATGTACTGGTCCACGGGCATCCAGTAGTCCGCCTTGTCGCGCGCGAAGGGGAGCCGCTCGTTGTGGGCGTCGCTGTAGCGCAGGTAGTACCACGACGAGTCGAAGAAGGTGTCCATGGTGTCGGCGTCGCGCCGGGCGGGCCCGCCGCACCTGGGGCAGGTGGTGTTCAGGAAGTCGGGGTGGGCCTCGAGCGGGCTCTTGCCGTGGGGGCGGATCTGCTCGACGTCCTTGATCTCGGGCAGCTTGACCGGAAGCTGGTCTGCGGGCACCGGAACCACGCCGCACTTCTCGCAGTGGATCATCGGGATGGGCGTACCCCAGTAGCGCTGGCGGCTGATGAGCCAGTCGCGCAGGCGGTAGGTGACGGTGGCCTCGCCCAGCCCCTTCGCGGCGAGCCACTCGGTGATCTTCTTCTTGCCCTCCTCGCTGGGCAGGCCCGTGAACGCGCCTGAGTTGATCATGACGCCGGAGCCCTCGTAAGCGGCCTCGAGCGGCTGGGGCAGGTCCTCGCCTTCGGGCTGGATGACCGGGACGATCTCGAGCCCGAACTTGCGGGCGAACTCGAAGTCGCGCTGGTCGTGGGCGGGCACGGCCATGATGGCGCCGGTGCCGTAGCCGTAGAGCACGTAGTCGGCGGTCCAGATGGGGATCTTCGCCCCGTTCAGCGGGTTGACGGCGTAGGCGCCGGTGAAGACCCCGGTCTTCTCGCGGTCCTCGGTCTGGCGTTCGATCTCGCTCTTGAGCTGCGCCGCGCGCACGTAGGCTTCCACCTCGGCGCGGCGTTCGGGGGTGGCGAGCTCGAGCGTCAGCGGGTGTTCGGGGGCGAGGACCATGAAGGTGGCCCCGAAGAGGGTGTCGGGCCGGGTGGTGAAGACCTCCAGCCGTTCCTCGCGGCCGTCCAGGCCGAAGCGCACGGTCGCGCCCTCGCTGCGACCGATCCAGGCGCGCTGCATCGCCTTGACCTTCTCGGGCCAGTGCTCCAGTTTGTCCAGATCGTCGAGCAGCCGGTCGGCGTAGGCGGTGATCTTCAGGTACCACTGCTCCAGGTTCTTCTTCTCGACCAGGGTGTCCTCGTGGCGCCAGCAGCGGCCCTCGACGACCTGCTCGTTGGCCAGCACCGTCTGGCACTTGGGGCACCAGTTCACCAGCCCGCCGGCGCGGTAGACCAGCCCGGCCTCGTACATCTTGGTGAAGATCCACTGGTTCCAGCGGTAGTAGTCGGGGGTGCAGGTGGTCACCTCGCGGTCCCAGTCGTAGAGGATCCCCATCAGGTTAAGCGATTCCTTGGCCTTGGCGATGTTGCCCATGGTCCAGTCGGCCGGATGCTTGCCGAACTTGAGGGCGGCGTTCTCGGCCGGCAGGCCGAAGGCGTCCCAGCCCATGGGGTGGAGGACGCTGTACCCCTGTTGTTTCTTGAAGCGGGCCAGCGCGTCGCCCATGGTGTAGTTCTTGAGGTGGCCCATGTGCAGGTCGCCCGAAGGGTAGGGGAACATCTCCAGGACGTAGTACTTTTCGCCCTCTTCGCGGGCCTTCATCAGGCCGCGCTCTTCCCAGAAACGCTGCCATTTGGGTTCGATCGCGTGGGGGTTGTATTTGCTCATCGTTCCTCCGTAAAAAACCCTCCCACGGCAAAGGGAGGGAGCGGACCCATCGGGCTCCCTCAGGCGGGGGGTAGGCCGGTGCGCGTCATCGTCACTAGAGTATACGCCCGCGCGCGGAAAATCAAAAGCTGACATAACAGCTATACTCTTAGAGAGGTTTTATGCAGACGCATAACGTTCGGGAGGTTTTATGAAAAAGCTCATGGTATCCGTTTTGCTGCTCCTTGTTTTTGCACTATCGGCCTGCAGCGGTCCCGCTGCGACCAGCACCGCCTACGCGCCCGAGCCGCGTGTGGCAATGCAGGCAGGGATCACCCAGGCAATTCCCGATGTGGTCTTGTTCGCCGTCTCCGGCCGTTGCGGCGTTCCCTGCAACGGGGCTCCTGACGACAACTACGACTACCTTACCCAGCGCGGCACCACCACGGCGGTGGCTCAGGCCTTCCAGAACCTAGGCAAGAGTGTGCTGGTGGTTCCTTATAGCTCCCACCTATACAACCATTACTCCTCAATCAGCGGTAAGTACGAGTATGGTTTCCTGCAGCTAGAAGCCGACTTCGACTGGGTCCGGCGCAACTGGCCGAACACCCGCCGGGTGCTTCTCGGGCACTCTCACGGGACTAACTGGACCCACGACCTGCTGCGCGCTCACCCCGAGTGGACCGTGGACTATTTGATCGATCTCGACGGCATCTGCGCCCTTTGGGAAAGCGACAACAAGCCTTATTTCGATGACTTCTACGCTCGCTATGGCAACCCCTGGCCGGTGGACCTTTCCAAGAGCTGTGATGTCGAGCCTATAAAGAAGCACTGGTGGCGCACCTCGTACTACAGCGCCAAGGACGTGGCTTACCCTGGAGCGACCTACAACCTCGAGGTGCAGTCGGCGCGCCTCGCGGCGGCCGACGTGCGCTCGGAGGGCAATACCAGCCTGGTCTTCGACTATACCGACAACATACGGTTGAACGCTGGCTTTGCGGACGTCTGGACTTACGTTGCCAACGAGAATCACAGCGGCATCACCTACCCGGGCTCGAGCGCCCTCGACTGGATCGGCGCACGGATCGCCGCGCTGGGCCTGCCCTAGACGGGACCCGCATGCCGGCGACCGGGGGCGGTGCCCCCGGTCGCTTCCTTTGGTGCGCTGCACGGGGTTAGGTTGGTCCCTGACGCGGGGTGACGATGGAAAAGGCACGTTTCGAGCCTTTGGGTGAGCGCGACGTGGAGGCTGTCTTCCGCCTTTGGGCGCGGGCGCACGGCGTTCCAGCCGAGCGGATGCGCCAGCGGCTCGAGATCATGGCGCGTCACTTCGGCTACCCCGGCTTCGCCGGGCTCGGGGCCTACCTGGACGGCAGGTTGGCGGGCTTCGTCTACGGTTTTACGGGCATGCCGGGGCAGTGGTGGTACGAGCGGGTGCGCGCGCTGATGCCGCCGGAGATGGCTCGGGTCTGGCTGGGGCGCCACTTCGAGTTCACCGAGCTGGCGGTGGATCCGGCGTACTGGGGTCGGGGGCTGGGCGGGCGGCTGCACGATGCGATCCTCGAGCGCCGCGGCGAACCGCGGGCACTGCTCACGGTGAATATCGACAACGAACGCGCTCAGGCGCTCTACCAGGGGCGGGGCTGGACGTGCTTGCTCGAGGACGTGCGCCTGGTGGAGGCGGGGCCGCTGCTGTGGGTGATGGGCAAAAGACTCGGCTAGTAACCGGGCGGGAGCCGGCGGTGGCGGTACTTCAGACGCAGCCAGGCGTAGTAGAGCCAGCCCGCCAGCGCGAGGATGGCGATGTAGACGAAAGCGGTGACCAGCACCCAGACGGTGAGCACCAGGCCCAGCAGCGCGGCCAGCACAAA
>JALSMT010000116.1 GCA_026987375.1 Thermaceae bacterium
GTAACGTGCCCGTAGCGGCGCTGCGCGAACCAGGACAGGTATTGCCGTGGCTGGTCTTCCCGCCCTTGCTCTTGTTGGCGAGCAGGCTGTTGTTCGCGGCTGCGCTGCGTCGCTACCAAAGCGCCGGCGGATGAAGCCTCCGGCTACCGCAGGGTAAACAGCGTCCAGGCCGCCAGCGCCCAGACGTAGGGGGCGAACCAGCGGAACTGCCCACGCCGCAGGATGCCGAACAGCCCCAGCATGGCTAGGTAGCCGCTGGCGAAGGCGGCAACGATCATGGCCAGCACTGGCCCCACCTGCACGCCGTCGGGCAGGCCGTCCTTCAGCCCCAGCAGCATCACCCCGAAGCTCGCCACGCTGTACATCAAGAAGCTCAGCTTGGCGGCCAGGACGGGGGAGAGGCCCAGGTGTAAGAAGGCCGCGATGGTGCTGCCGCTGCGGGAGACGCCGGGCAGGATGGCCAGGCTCTGGGCCAGGCCGCCCAGGAAGGCGTCCTTCAGGCTGACCCGTTCAGGCGCGTCCTTGGGCCCGCCGCGCGGGGTGGTCCAGAGGATGACCCCTGTCAGCAGCAACCCGAAGCTGACGAAGACGGGGTTGTTGATGCGTTCAAAAACGCCCTTGAGCGCCAGGCCCACGACCAGCGCCGGCAGGCTGGCCACCAAAATCAACAGCGCCAGCTTCCACCCCTCGCGCTGCCGTGCTTCGCGCCGCAGCAGGCCCGCAAAAAAGCCGGTGAGCGCTTGGGCGATCTCATGGCGCATCAGCAGGAGCGCCGCCAGAAAAGTACCGGTGTTCGAGGCGATGTCCACCCAAAGGGGGAGGGCCTTGCCGCCGAAGAGGTAGTAGTCGGCGAGCACCAGGTGCCCCGAGCTGGAAACCGGCAAAAATTCTGTAAGCCCCTGAACGATGCCAAGGATGACGGCGTGGATGGTATCCATACTCGCGCAGTTTATCAAATGTTTCTGCGGGCGCTGTGTTTTGTCAATCGCTTTCTCACGCGCCGCCCGCCGCGTTTCTTGCAGCGGCGGTGTGGCGCTATTGCCGTTATGAGGCGTGAAAAACAGTGAGAGTTGTGCTAGGATGTAGTAGTAGTTCCCTGGAGTATTCAGGGTGGGTGGAAACCCACCCTTTGTTTCTGCGCGGGAACGAATCGGAGCAGTTATGGATCTATGGGAATTGGTCGAAAAAGTAGTGCGGCCGCTCGGATACGAGCCGCTGCAGGTCGATTTGCACGGAGCGGGCAAAACACAGGTGCTGACGGTGCGCCTGGACAGGTTGGACGAGAAGCCGATTAAAATTGCGGATCTGCAGCGCGTCAGCAGGGTGATCGGCATCGAGCTCGACAGGCTCGATCCCATTCGCGGCGGTTACCGTCTGGAGGTGGAGTCTCCCGGTCCCAGGCGCCCGTTGTTACGGGCGCGTCACTTCGAGCGCTTTGCCGGCCTCAAGGTGAAAGTGCGCACCGAGGACGGCGCCTTTACCGCCAGGGTGATTGCGGTGAGGGGTGATGGGGTTACTTTCGAAAAGGCGAATGGAGACAAGGAAACGCTGAAGATAGGCGAATTCAAGGCGCAGCTGGCCGAGTGGCCCAGCGAGCACCGATAGGGGGAAAAGATGAACAGAGAGTTTGTTGATGCTTTGCAACAGGTGGCGCTCGAGCGGGGCGTCAGCATAGACGAGCTGATAGAAGCCTTTGAGGAGGCATTGGCCAAGGCTTACCTGCGCCACAAAGGCTTTAAACCCAAAGACGTCGAAGAGGGCCTGGGGCCGCTGGTGGAGGTCACCCTAGACCCTCAGAGCGGCCAAATAGAAGTGCTGGAGATAAAGCGCGTCGCCGAAGAGGTGGAAAACGCCGACCGCGAGATATCACTTGAGGAGGCGCGTAAATACGACCCGGAAGTCCAGCTGGATGAAGAGATGGAGTTCCCGGTAGACCCTGACGTCTTTAGCCGCATAGCGGTTCAAGCCGCCAAGCAGATCCTCACACAGAGGCTCAAAGAAGCCGAGCGCAACCGCGTTTTCGAGGAATACAAAGACCGCGAAGAAGAGATAATTACCGGGCAGGTTACCCGCGTGGACAACCGCGGCAACGTCTACGTAGACCTGGGGCATGGTGAGGCGCTAATGCCCACGCGCGAGCAGATACCGGGAGAACGCCATCACTCTGGTCAGCGCATCAAGGTTTACCTGAAAGAGGTGCGGCGTAGCTCCAAGGGCCCCAGCCTCATCGTCTCCCGCGCTCACGAGGAGTTGCTCAGGTACCTGATGCGTCAGGAGGTCCCCGAGATAGCCGAGGGCACCGTGGAGATCAAAAAAGTGGCGCGCGAACCAGGCAGCCGCAGTAAGGTCGCCGTCGTCAGCCACAACCCCAACGTCGACCCCATAGGAGCCTGCATCGGTCATAAGGGGCAGCGCATTCAGGCCGTCAGCGCCGAGTTGGGCAGGGAAAAAATAGACGTAATACCCTGGAGCCCGAACCCGCGCGAGTTCATTCGCAACGCTCTCTCGCCGGCTACCGTGGGCAACATCGAGATCGACAGCGAGGCCGAGCGCGCCGTGGTGGCGGTGGGTAAGGACCAGCACTCGGTAGCCATCGGCAGGGGAGGGCAGAACGTACGCCTCGCCTCTAAGCTGACGGGTTTCGACATCGAGTTTAAAGAGGCGGAAGAAGTTTCCGACCTGGACGAGGCGCTGATTCGCGCTTCCGAGAAGACCGATGACGTCCAGGTAGACGCCGGCGCCAAGGCGCGCTTCGACAGCCTTTTCGCCGACGTCGCCGAGGAGGGTGAGAGCGAAGGTGGGGAGTAGGGGGCATGTTCCCGTACGTATGTGCGCTTCCTGCCGCCGCCGCAGGCCCAAGCGCGAACTCTTGCGCTTGGTGCGCAGCGCGAACGGTTGGCAGATCGACCCCGGCGGCAAACGACCGGGGCGCGGGGTTTATGTCTGCCCGGACGAGCCTCTTTGCTGGCAAGAAAAGAGACTAAGGCGCTGGGCCGGAGCAGCCGCCAAGACGCTGGCGCTGGCCTTGAGGGCCTATCTAGGAGGAGAAAATGGCGAAGATCCGCATTTACCAACTGGCGAAAGAAATAGGACTGGAAAACAAAGAGCTGATGGAGTTGCTCGACACGATGGGGGTGGAGTATAAGTCGCACGCCTCCACGCTCGACGAGGAGACCGCCGAAGCCGTAAAAGAAATAGTTGCCGAGCAGCGGGGGCTAGAAGAGAAGAAAAAGGAGGAAGAGGCCAGGCAAGCGTTACCCCCGAGGCCGCCCGTGCTGACCATCATGGGCCACGTTGACCACGGCAAGACGACCTTGCTCGATTTTTTGCGGCATAGCAGCATCGCTGCGCGTGAGGCCGGCGGAATAACGCAGCACGTCGGCGCCTTTATCGTCGATACCCCTAAGGGCAAGATAGTCTTCGTAGATACTCCCGGTCACGAGGCCTTTACCACCATTCGCGAGCGCGGCGCCAAAGTGGCCGATATAGCCATCATCGTGATCGCCGCCGAAGACAGCATAATGCCGCAGACCAAAGAAGCCATTGCCCACGCCAAGGCCGCGGGCATACCGCTGATATTCGCCATCAACAAGATAGACCTGCCGCGCGCCGACGTCGACAAAGTAATGCAGGACCTCATAAAAGAGGGATTCGTGCCCGAGGCTTTCGGCGGCGACGCTATCGTCGTTCCCATCAGCGCCAAGACGGGGGAGAACGTTGACGAGCTTTTAGACATGATTTTGCTGCTGGCGGAGATGGAAGACCTGCGGGCGGACCCCGAGGCAGAGCCCAAGGGGGTCATACTGGAGTCCAAGCGCGACAAAAAGGCCGGTGTGCTGGTAACCCTCTTGGTTCAGGAGGGTACCTTCCGCATTGGCGATTACCTGATCGCCGGCGACGTTTGGGGGAAGATCCGCGCCATGATAGACCCCGACGGTAAGCAGGTCAAAGAGGCGCCTCCGGGGTCGGCGGTGCAAATCCTCGGCTTCCGCGACCTGCCCGAAGCCGGCACAACGGTTGAATGGGTGCCCGACGAGGTGGCCGCCAAGGACATCGCCGAGGAGCGCCAAGAAGAGCGCAAACAGCGAGAAATTGAAGAGGCCGAGAAGCGCAAGGTGCGCAGCATGGCCGACCTCTTGCGGCAGATGCAGGAGGGGCAGAAGGCCGAGATAAACCTGATACTCAGGGCCGATACGCAAGGGTCGCTGGAGGCCATCAAGGGCATTCTCGCCAAAGAAGAGACCGAGGACGTCAAGATTAACGTTCTCCTGGAAGCGGTAGGCGCGCCCACCGAAGGAGACATTCTGCTGGCCAGCACCACCGAGAACGCCGCTATTCTGTCTTTCGGCGTAAACCCGCCTGGTTCCGTCAAGAAAAAGGCGCAACAGAAGGGTGTGCTGCTCAAGAGCTTCCGCGTCATCTACGACTTGATAGACGAAGTGCGCGAGATGGTGCGAGCGCAGACCGAGCCCGAAATGGTCGAGGAAATAGTGGGCCACGCCGAGGTGCGCGCCGTCTTCAAGCTGCCTAAAGGCGGCAAGGTGGCCGGTTGTATGGTGACGGACGGCAAAATAGTCCGCAATGCCGAGATCCGCGTCATGCGCGACGGTGAAGAGGTTTGGAGCGGTCGCATAGAAAGCCTGAAGCGTTTCAAAGACGACGTGCGCGAGGTGGCCTCTGGTTACGAATGCGGTCTGCGCCTGGCCGGTTTTGACGAGTACCAGGAAGGCGACGTGCTGGAAGCGGTGCGTCAGGTAGAGGTTGGCGCGGAATAGTAGACTAGCGGTAGCTATGCGGCGGCTATTAGAGGCGTTCTTACTCCTTGTCGGCTTTTCGTGGAGCGCGGCTCTGCTGGCGGCTCCCTCTCTGGGGCCAGGCGGCGGACGGCAGGGGATAGCCGCCGAGAGGGTTTATCTCGAACACGGCGGTTTTAATACAGAACCCCTGGCGCCGCCTGCTTCGCCCGGCGGCTTCAGTCGCCCATGCTCGCGGCCGCTGCCCGACTCACCGGCGCTAGTACGCTCAAACTCTCTGCCGGTTAGCAAGAGGCTCTTTTTACGGCTGGGAAGGCTGCAACTCGACGGAGGTTAGTGGGGGTCGTTGCACGCGTTGGCCCATCGGTTACCGACTTTTACTGCGACTAGGAGTTATATATGAAAAAGTTTGATACAACCGGGATACTGCTCTTGCTTCTCTTCCTGGCTGCGATAGCGGCCATGTGGAAGCCCTGGGCCCCCGGCCAGCCAATGATCAACCTCGGTCTCGACTTGAAGGGCGGTTTGCGGGTCGTCTTGCAGACAGATGACCCCAAGCCGGATCCGGACGACCTAGAGAAGGCTCGCCTGGTCATCGAGAACCGCATCAACGGCCTGGGCGTTTCGGAGCCGCTGATTCAGATAGCCAAGCCCAACCGCATAATCATTGAGTTGCCGGGTTTGTCGCCCGATCAGCAGGACAAGGCGCTCAAGCTCATAGGCCAGCAGGCGGTGCTAGAGTTCCGCTTGGTCAAGCCCGAGGCGCAGAGCAAGTCCGCTCAGTCCATGACCCTCGACGACCTCGAAGAAGTGCAGCTAAAGGGCTCCGACCTGGTTGACGCGCGGGTGGGTTACGACCGCTTCAACCGTCCTCAGGTAAACATGGTCTTTACCAAAGAGGGCGCCAAGAAGTTCGCCGAACTTACCAGTAAGAACGTCGGCAGACGTCTGGCCATCGTGCTCGACGGCACCATCTACAGCGCCCCCAATATCCAGACGGCCATTACCGACGGCAAGGCGGTCATCACTGGAATCAAAGACTTAGACGAGGCCACCCAGATAGCCCTGGTCTTGCGCTCTGGTTCGCTGCCGGTCCCCCTGCACGTCGAAGAGGTCCGCGCCATTGGCCCCACCCTGGGTAAAGACGCCATTCGCGCGGGCGTGATCGCTTCGATAGTAGGCGCGTTGCTCATTTTCGTACTGCTCTACTTCTATTACGGCCTCTGGTTTGGCACGGTCGCTTCTGTGGGTCTGCTATATATCGCCTTACTCATCCTGGGTACGCTGGCGGGCCTGAAGGCGGTGCTGACGCTGCCTGGCATCGCCGGCTTCATCCTGACGCTGGGCGCTGCGGTAGACGGCAACGTTCTTTCCTTTGAGCGCGTCAAGGAAGAGCTAAAAGTCGGCAAGAAGCTGCGCCAGGCCATAGCCGACGGCTTCGTCCACTCCACCGTCACCATCCTCGACGCCAATATCTCGACGCTGTTGGCGGCCGCGGCTCTCTACCAGTACTCAACCGGACCGGTACGCGGCTTCGCGGTAATGCTCTCCATTGGTATCGTCGTCGCGGTATTCTCCAACCTGATATTCAGCCGCTGGATGCTCGAAAAGATGGCTGCGGCCAAGGAGATCATTCCCCCTTACTGGGTATGGGGAACCAAGATACCCTTCCTCAAAGAGGCGCGCCTCATTACCCCGGCCACCTTGTTGCTGGCCTTGGCCATGAGCCTGGTGGTGCTGTTCAACGGTTTCAACCTGGGCATCGATTTTACCGGCGGCACCGCGTACCTGATCCGCACCGATAAGTCGCTCACCGTGGAGGCGGTACGCAGCTTCTTGTCGAATTCGGGGGTGCCGGGCGTCAGCGCCAAAGAGGCGATCATTACCGAGATCGAGAGCCCCCTCACCGAGTACAAAGAGTTTTCGGTGCGCGTCGGCAAGCTGTCCAGCGACGGCGTCATGGCGTTGCGCGACAGCTTCGAGAAGAAGCTCAAGGCCAAGGTGCTGCAAACGGAGGTGGTGGGCCCCGCGGTCGGCGCCGAGTTGAGGCACAATACCGTCATGGCCGTGGGCGTAGGTCTGCTTTTGATCCTCATCTACATGGCCTTCCGTTTCGACTGGGTCTTTGGCGTCGCCTCGGTGATAGCCGTTGGCCACGACGTAGCGATTACCGCCGGGGTCTTCAGCCTTTTAGGCTTGCAGTTCACCATTCCCATCGTGGCGGCTTTGCTGACGATTATTGGTTACTCGATTAACGACTCGATCATCATCTCCGACCGCATTAGAGAAAATCAGAAGGTGGTGCGGGGAATGCCCTACGACGAACTGGTCGATCTTTCGATTAACCAGACCCTTTCCCGCACGGTAATGACGTCTTTTACCACCGCCTTGCCGCTGCTAGCGCTGCTCTTCATAGGAGGCCCGGTGCTGCGCGATTTTTCGATAGCGTTGCTGATAGGCATAGTCGTTGGCACCTACTCTTCCATCTACGTTGTCGGCTCGCTGGTAACGTGGTGGAAGTCAAAGATTGCCCCTAAACGCCCCAAGAAACGCGCCCGCGCCTAAGCCCATCCTCTTATTTAGAGTGATATAGCGCCCCGCCGGTCGGCGGGGCGCTATTGCTGGCGTATACTTTTAGCAGGAGGCGGAATGCGGCTCGTTCACTGGATATCGTTTTTGCTGGCGCTCTTTACCGCGCTGCTCATCGCGGTCGTTTTTGTGTCGCAACCAGCGGCCCAAGTATCTATCCCAGGTTTGGGTTCTTTACCCGCTTATCTAGTCTTGTCGTTAGTGGCTGCTACGGCATTCCTGGCGGGCTGGGTCTACCTGCCGGGCTACGCCTTGGTGCTTTCGCGCGAGCGGCGGGCGCGCAAAAAAGAGAAACAATCCCTAGAAGCCGAGCTGAAGACGCTGCGCTCTCAGCAGCCAGAAGAACTGCCCCGTATACCAGACAGACCGGTTCCAGATGCCGCCGAAGAATCCTGAGGGCTTGTCTCCTAGCTGGGTCTTGCGGCGGCTGCCTCAGCCGTCGCGGCTGCTGCCACTCATGCAAAGCTTGGGTGTTCCGGCGGAGACGGCGGCCATACTCTACAGCCGCGGATTTACGAGCGTTGCTGAGCTGGACCCTCCGCTAACCCCGCCGCCGCTGCCGGGGGTAGCGGAGGCGGCCCAGCGGATACTACGGGCGATAGACAAAGGTGAGAGAATACGAGTTCACGGCGACTACGACGCCGACGGCGTGACCGCAGCGGCGTTGCTGACGCGCGGCTTGGCCGAGTTAGGGGCTAGCGTGCACGCCTTCATTCCTCACCGCCTCAATGACGGCTACGGCTTGAGCATGGAGCGTGTCGGCGAACACGTCGAGGCCGCCGAGCTGCTGGTAACCGTTGATTGCGGCATTACCGGGCATCGCGAGCTGAGCGCCATCAGTGAAGCCGGCGTGGCGGTGATAGTGACCGACCACCACTCCCCAGGCAGCGAGCCGCCTCCTGGAATAGTGGTTCATCCGGCGTACAGCCCGCGGCTGCAAGGAGTCCCCTGGCCGACGGGTTCGGGAGTCGCCTTCTTTCTGTTGTGGGAGGTTCGCCGGCAACTCGGACTGGAGGCGCCGCTGTCATTTGCCGACTTGGCCGCCATTGGCACCGTCGCCGACGTCGTGCCGCTACTAGGCGTCAACCGCGCTTTGGTCAAAGAAGGGTTGGCGCGTTTACGGAGCTCGCATCACGTAGGCCTGCGTCTGCTGGCGGAGCGCCACTGCAGCAAGTGTACGGCGATGGAGCTGGCGTTTCGCATTGCTCCACGAATAAACGCGGCGGGCCGGCTGGGGGAGGCCGACACCGCTTTCGAGGCTCTTACTACCGAGGATGAAGCTCGAGCCCGTCAGCTAATCGAACGACTGGATGAGCTCAATTCTCAAAGACAGCGCATCGAAGAGGAGATGCTCAGCCGCGTGCAGGAAGACATTGAGGACAGCGACGCCGCTCTGGTGGTGCACGATCCCGCGGGTCACCCCGGAGTAATGGGCATTGTCGCCAGCAGGATCGTGGAGCGTTACCTCAAGCCGGTATTCATAATCGCCCAGGGCAAGGGTTCGGTGCGCAGTACGCCTGGAGTCAGCGCGGTGAAGGCTCTGGCCGCGGCAGAGGAGCATCTCTTAGGCTACGGCGGCCACGCCGGGGCCGCGGGATTTTCGATAGAAGAGGAGAAGATTCCCGAATTCCGCCGAGCGATCAATGAGTACGTGGCGGCGCAGGACGTTCCCCAGCCGCAGCTGCTTTTGGATGGCGGTCTCGCTGGAGACGCCATGGCCGAGGTCTACCGCAGCCTCCTGCTGCTGGAGCCTTTTGGGCACGGCAATCCTTCTCCCGTCTTCTTTTTTGGCGGCGCGCCTTCTAACGTAAAGAGCCTTTCCGGCGGCAAGCACGTCGCCTTCAGCCTGGGCGCAGTCCGCGTCATCAAATGGAAAGATGACGGCTCGCGGCTCAAAACGGACGCTGAAATGCAGCTGGCGGCTAGCCTGGTGGAGAACGAGTGGCAGGGTGTACGCAGTTTGGAGCTGCGCGCCGTTTCTTACCGTTACGGAGGCCTGCTCGAGTGCGAGGCCGAGGGCTGGCGCGTACTGCCGCTACAGCCGCGCCTCGCTCTTAACAAAGCCAGAGAGCAAGGCCTAAAAGCCTTTGCTGTGGATGAAGGGGAGGCTTTTCTGCGAGAAAGAGGCATAGAGCTGGCGCGACCCGAAGACGCCGACGTCTGGTTCGCCATTCCTGAAAAACCCTCTATCAAGGACGGCGTCATTCTAGCCGTGAGCGAGGTAACGTTTTCGAAGTTGCTGCAGCCGCCCACGCTGCGGAAGCTGAAAAAGGCGCTGGCTGCCGGGCCGCCCTTCCCAGACCGCCTGGTCGAGTTG
Organism: Thermaceae bacterium; assembly: GCA_026987375.1. Lineage (GTDB taxonomy): Bacteria > Deinococcota > Deinococci > Deinococcales > Marinithermaceae > Oceanithermus. The sequence continues at coordinate 9,661 of JALSMT010000116.1, forward strand.
ATAGCGATCGAGGCAAAGGGAAAAACCTTCGCCGAGATGCGCAGCAGCTCTCAGGCGCTACGCAAATGGTGTTTGGCCAGGCAGGCGCTCGAGCGTCTGCGCCTTAGTTACAGATACGCCAGCGAGCGCTGCCTGGGTCTGGCTATCGAGCAGTGGTGGCGGTCGCTGGCATTACTTGACAAAACTGAATAATTGCCACTTGTAGCAAAAGTTTTATTGACATCCAGGGGCAACTGTAATAGACTTCGTGTGGTAAAAAAACTAATTGGAGGTAGGAAATGAAAAGTTACATGAGGGTTTTATTAGTAGCAGCTTTCGCACTGATGCTGGGGGCCTTTGCACAGAAGGACATCGTCATAGGGTACTCGATCAGCACCCTTAACAACGCCTTCTTCGTCGGTATGACCAAAGGCGTCAAGAACGGAGCCGAAAAATACGGCGTCAAACTCATAATCGTCAACGCCAACGGCGACTCCGCCAAGCAGGCGGCGGACGTGGAAGACCTCATCACCAAGAAGGTTAGCGCAATCATCATCAACCCGCGCGACGCCGAAGCCATTGCGCCGGCGGTAAAGAAGGCTCTGGCCGCGGGTATTCCCGTCTTCGCGCTCGATCGCGGTGTGACCGGTGTGGAAGTCACCTCATTCTTGGAAACCGATAACGTCGCCATGGGCCGCTTGGCCGCCGACCTGATAGCCAAGGCCATGAAAGCCAAATACGGTGAGGTCAAGGGTAACGTAATAGAACTGGTGGGCCTGGTGGGTACTACGGCCGCCCGCGACCGCGGTAAGGGCTTCCACGAGCAGATGAAAAAGTACCCAGGTCTCAAGATCGTCGCCTCGCAACCCGCTGATTTCAACCAGGAAAAGGCCTACACCGTCACCACCAACTTGGTGCTGGCTCACCCCAACGTAGACGCCATTTACGGCCACAATGACGACAACACCGTGGGCGCCGCCCGCGCCCTCAAGGCCATGGGCAAGCTCAAGAAGGTAGGAGAGCCGGGCCACATTTACATCGTCGGCATCGACGGCATCAAACAAGCCCTCGACCTCATTCGTCAGGGCTACATTGACTGCACCATATCTCAGGAGCCCGTGATGATGGGCGAAAAGGCCGTGGGCTTCGCCGTGGATTACCTCAACGGCAAAGAAATTCCCAAGCACTTCTACACGCCCTTTACTCCCGTCACCAAGGACAACGTAGACAAGCGCTCCAACTGGGCCGAGTAAGTAGCTGGCAAGCTAAAGTACAAGGCTGGGAGCGCCCAAGAGGCGCTCCCAGCCACAAACTCGACTACGAAAAGCGTCAACTATATCAATTCGCAATGGAAACGATGAATCCAAAAGCCATCCTGGAAACCCGAAACCTGACCAAGGTCTTCCCCGGCGTGATTGCCCTAGACGACGTCTCCCTCTCTCTTAACGCGGGGGAGGTACTGGGCTTGGTGGGGGAGAACGGCGCGGGTAAGTCTACCTTGATGAAGCTGCTCAGCGGCGTCTATGCGCCTACCAGGGGTGAGATCTACTTTTCCGGCAGGAAAGCACAGTTCCGTAACCCCAAAGACGCCCTGGACGCGGGTATTTCCATCGTTTATCAAGAGCTAAATCTAATACCTCACCTGAGCGTTGCCGAGAACGTTTTTATCAACAGGCTTCCACGGCGCGGCGCTTTCGTCGACTGGGCAAAGCTGTACCGGGATACGCGCAGTATCCTCAGCGACAGCGGCATGGACGGCATTGACCCGAAAGCCATAGTGGCCGACCTGCCGATAGGCGTGAAGCAGTCCGTGGAGATCGCCAAAGCCCTTTCTTATAAAGCCAAGGTTTTACTATTGGACGAGCCGACATCATCCCTCACCGGTCCGGAAATAGAAAATCTATTTTCGGTAATACGCCGCCTGCGCGAGATGGGAATCGGCATCATTTACGTCTCTCACCACCTGGACGAGATATTTCAGGTTACCCAGAGGGTGCACGTTCTCAGAGACGGCAAGACGGTAGTGGTGGTGCCTACCGTAGAGGCCGACGAGGAGTTTCTCGTTTCCAAAATGGTCGGCAGAGACATCAAAAACATTTACTACAAGGGGCAGCATACTCCCCAAGAGGTAGTTTTGCAGGCCGAAGGTTTGTCCGACAACCTCCTCAAAAACGTTAGCTTTAAGCTGCGTAAATCAGAGGTGGTGGGCGTATACGGGCTGCTGGGTTCTGGCAGGACCGAGCTGCTGAAGGCTATGGTAGGAGCACGCCCCCTGAAGAAAGGAACGGTGAAGGTAAGGGGTAAGGTTGCTAAATTACGGCATCCGCTAGACGCCATAAAAACTGGCATCGTCTACTCCTCAGAAGACAGAAAAGGAGAAAACCTCTTTTTCGGGAACCCCATCTGGAAGAACATTACTTATCTGGCTATACAGGTGGGGCGTTTTACCAAAAACGGTTTTACCCTGCCGCGGCAAGAGCGCCGGGCCGCCGCTGATTTCGCCGCCAAGCTGAACGTCAAAGCGCCTTCCATAGACGTAGACGTTTACAACCTTTCCGGTGGGAACCAGCAAAAAGTCTGCCTGGCCAAGGCGTTGATAGAGGATCCGGAGATAGTCTTGCTAGACGAGCCGACGCGAGGCATAGACGTGGGCGCCAAACTGGAGATATACCGGCTGATCGCCGATCTGGCGGCCGAGGGGAGAGCGGTGGTCTTCGTTAGTTCGGAGCTGCCCGAGGTGATAGGCTGCGCAGACAGGGTTTATACGATGTCGGAGGGAAGGATAACCGCCGAGTTGACGGGGGATGAAATAACCGAAGAAAACGTACTCAAGTACTGCCTGCAAGTAGACGCAGCAGGGGAGGCCACAACATGAAGCTAAGCAAGACTCTTCTTTCCAGCAGCGAGTTCATCGTCTTTCTAGGCCTCTTGGCCATAGGGGCCTTCTTCGCTTTCATGTCGCCGGTCTTCATGACCAAGTTCAACCTACTAAACATTCTCTTGCAATCCTCTATTCAGGGGATCATAGCCATCGGTATGACCTTCGTTATCCTTACCGCCGGCATAGACCTCTCCGTCGGCTCTGTGGTCGCCCTCTCAGGCGTCCTCATGGCGCTGATGTTGCATGGGGGCGTTCCGGTATGGTTGGTAATTCTCATCAACCTTGTTTTCGGCGTGGCCGTCGGCCTTTTCCACGGCTTTTCCATAACCAAAATCGGCATGGCGCCCTTCATCGTGACGCTGGCGACCATGGCGATGGCGCGGGGCCTGACCATGGTGTTTAGCGACGGCAAGACAATATTTGACTTCCCGCCGGCTTTTGAGTTTTTCGGCTCCGGAAACATCGGTCCCATATCGGTGGCCATCATCATTTTCTTGCTCTACGCCTTCGTAGCGGAGATGCTCTTGCGCAGCACCGTGCTGGGGCGTAATATTTATGCGGTTGGTTCGAACATAAAGGCCGCGGCCCTCTCCGGAATACGCACAAGGTGGGTTTTGTACTTCGTTTACGTGGTCTCGGGTATATCTTGCGCGATCGCGGGCCTGGTGCTAACCGGGCGACTGGGCGCGGCCATGCCCACCGCCGCCACCGGCTACGAGCTGGACGCCATCGCTGCGGTGATCATCGGCGGCGCCTCGTTGATGGGCGGCAAGGGCACCATCATTGGCACCATAATTGGCGTTTTGCTCATCGGGGTTATCAACAACGGCATGAATCTCCTTAACGTACCGCCCTTCTGGCAGAGCTTTCTGAAGGGGGCGGTCATCTTCTTGGCGGTAATGATAGACAGCCTCAAGAACAAGCAGTCGGAGGTATAGCAAGGAGGAAAGTATGTCTATGCTCAAGGGTGTGCCACCACAACTATCGCCGGAGCTGTTAATGGTGCTCGCGGAGATGGGCCACGGCGATGAGATCGCCATTGTAGACGGTAATTATCCGGCGCAGTCAGCGGGCCCGTTGGTAATCAGGGCCGACGGCATGGGTGCGCCGGAGATGGTCGAGGCGGTCACAAAGCTGATGCCCCTCGATACCTTTTCAGACGTCAACGTCTGCTACATGGACAACGGCCAGGACGAAAAGCCCGAGGTCTGGAAGGAGTTCGACGCTGTTCTGGCGCGCTCGGGCGAGGAAGCGAAAGTCGAGGCCATTGATCGCTTTGAGTACTACGATCGCGCCCAAGACGCTTACGCCATCGTGGCCACCAGTGAGACCAAGCTATACGCCTGCATAATCCTCAAAAAGGGTGTGATTTTCCCCGACTGAGTTTGGATTGACGTTCAACAGGCGGGCCAGTTTTGTTTTTTACCGCAGCGGCGCGGCGCCTTTGAGCAGTAAGACCGCGTCGTTGTAGTCGGCGTCTACCCATTCTTCTATCATTACCAGCACGCCCACCGGTTCGCCGCGCAGGTCGAGCGCTTGGTAGGCGCGCATTCCCCTGGGGCTGGCGTTTAACTCGTCTAGCGAGTAGATTTTCTGCCGATCGGGCCCGAAAGTATGAACCAGAGTAAAGTTGCCGCCGGGCGTGAAGTCTGTGCTGGGCGCGGGTCGCAGGCAACCGCTAAGGGCGCCGGGATAGCCCAGCAGGGGCGATTCGCCGCCCGCACTTCCTTCTGGCGCGTAAGACTCTTCTACCCCCACGGCGGCGGAATCGCCGCCCAGCAGCGTGATACTCACCGGGTCGCCGCCAATCGCTGCGAAAACCTGGTGAGGCAGAGGCGAACCCTTGCGGTATCCACAGAAGTAAGTCGGGCCTAGCGTGTATAGATCTGGCGGTTGGGGTAGTCGCACCTCAACTCTGGGGACGCAGCCGCCAAGCAGTATCAGCAAGGCTGCGAGCAGCATGCCTCGGTTTTTCATGACACTCACCCCTGGCTTCACTAATAATGTAAAATTACCAGCAAGTCAATGGAAGAATGTCCTGGCGAGCAGTCGCAATCGGGCCGTGTCAGAACTGTAGCAGAACCTCTTCTATGCGGCGCAGCTGGTTCTTGGCCGTTTCTAAGTTGCGCTTCTCGCGCTCCACGACTTCTTGAGGGGCGCGTTCGGTAAAGCCTTTGTTGGCGAGCTTCTTTTGCAGTCCCTCTATGCGGCGTCGCAGCTCGGAGGCTTTCTTCTGTTGGCGTTTCTTCCAGTCTTCCAGGTCAACCAGACCGGCCAGCTCGAGCCAGAGCGTTAGCCGGGGAGTGACAGCGCTAATCGCGCCTTGGGGACGGCCGCTCTGTACCTTGGCGCGCGCTAAGAAGCCGAAGTAATCGGCGTTATTCAGTAATATCTCTAACCCCGGACCTTCGGCGAATACTTGTAGTTCTTGCTGCGGGGGCAGGCCCAGTTCGGCCCGCAGGCCGCGCAGCGCGGTGACCGCGTCTTGCAAGGTCTTGAAATGGTCCAGGGCTTCGCCGTCTTCCGCAAAGCTTTCGGGGTCGGGCCAGCTCGCAAGCGCCAGCTCCGCCTGGGGATCCTGCTTGAGGACCGTGTAAATCTCACTGGTGACGAAGGGCATGAAGGGGTGCAGCAGTTTGAGAATGGCTTCGAGGGAGTTTTCCAGGCCGCGTAGGGTGGCGGCGTTGCCGGCGCGCAGCGCCGGCTTTGCGGCCTCGATGTACCAGTCGCAGAACTCGCTCCAGACCAGCTGGTAGACCTCGCGGCTAGCCAGCGCCAACTCGTAGGCGTCGTAGAGCTGGGTGATGTTCTCGATTCCCCGACGCAGGCGCGTGGCCATCCAGCGGTCGGCCAAAGTGGCATCGTCTATCTTGGCCTCGAAGCCCTCACGATTCATGAAGACGAAGCGGGCGGCGTTCCAGAGTTTGTTGGCGAAGTTGCGGCCCATCTCCACCCAACGGCGATCAAAGCGAATGTCCTGACCGCCACTGGCTAGGTGAATGAGGGCGTAGCGCAGAGCGTCCGCCCCGTAGACCTCGACAAGCTCGAGCGGGTCGACGACGTTGCCCTTGGACTTGGACATCTTCTTACCCTTTTCGTCCAGCACCAGCCCGTGCAGCATCACCGCTTCGAAGGGCCGACGCCCGTCAAAATGATAGCCCGAGACCTCCATGCGGCTCACCCAGAAAAAGAGGATGTCGTAGCCCGTGACCATTACGCTGGTAGGGTAGAACTTAAGGTAATCGTCTGTCTTTTCTGGCCAGCCCAGCGTCGAAAGGGGCCACAGCGCCGAGGAGAACCAGGTGTCGAGGACGTCGGGGTCGCGCTCGAGCTCGCTGCTGCCACAGACCGAGCAGCGAGCGGGATCTTCGTCGAAGTTCTCTAGTTGGGGCACGGTGACGTGACCCTCGGGGCAGTACCAGGCGGGTATCTGGTGCCCCCACCAGAGCTGGCGGCTGATGTTCCAGTCGCGGATGTTTTCGAACCAGTCGATGTTGACTTTGCGCCAACGGTCGGGGAAAAAGCGGATGTCTCCTTCCTGCAGCCTGGGAATTACCTCATTGGCCAGCGGTTTCATTTTCAACCACCACTGCGGGAAGAGGGCGTATTCCACCGCCGTGCCGCAGCGGTCGCAGGTAGCCAAGGCTATTTGATACGGCTCCTTCGAGCGCAGGTAACCCTCTTCCTCCAGGGCCGCGGCTACCGCTTCCCGCGCCGCGAAGCGGTCCAGGCCGCGAAAGCGCTCGGGGACCCTCTCAGAAACCAGCTTTCCTCGCAGGTCTATTACGCTTGGCTCGTCGAGGCCGTGCCGCTGGCCTACCTCGTAGTCGGTGGGGTCATGCGCGGGGGTAATTTTCAGGGCGCCGGTGCCAAAATCTTGCTCCACAGCCTCATCAGCGATGATGGGTATCCAGACGTCGGTCAGCGGAATGCGCGCCTTTTTACCCAGCAGCTGGCGGTAGCGTTCGTCTTCGGGGTGGACGGCGATGGCGACGTCGGCGAAGATCGTTTCGGGCCTCACGGTAGCTATTCGTATCTCTCCACCGTCCTCGAGCGGGTAGCTTATCTGATAGAGGGTTCCCTGGCTGGGGGTGTTGTTGACCTCCAGGTCCGAAAGGGTAGTCTCGCAACGGGGGCACCAGTTGAGGAGGCGTTGCCCACGGTAGATGAGGCCCTCGTGGTGGTAGCGCACGAAGGCGTAACGCACCGCGCGACTGCGAGTTTCATCCATGGTAAAGGCTAAACGACTCCAGTCGGCGCTGGCGCCCAGCCGCTTTAACTGATCGAGTATGCGCCCGCCGGAGGTCTCCCGCCACCGCCAGACGCGCTCCAGAAACTTAGCGCGTCCCAGCTCATGACGGTTCGTGCCCTCTTTCGCCAGCAGGCGCTCCACCACCACCTGAGTAGCGATTCCGGCGTGGTCTGTTCCTGGTATCCAGACCGCCTCGTAGCCGCGCAGGCGCTTGTAGCGTATCAGCGCGTCTTGCAGGGCGTTGTCGAGGGCGTGTCCCATGTGCAAAACCCCGGTAACGTTGGGCGGCGGCATGATGATGACAAAAGGAGGTTTGTCGCTCTTGGGATCGGCGCTGAAAGGTTTGCTTGCCCAGCGTTCCGCCCAGCGCAGTTCTACTCTTTGAGGGTCGTAGCTTTTGGATAGTTCCTGCATAACGTACCTCCCGCCAGCGGCATAAAAAGACCGCGCTAGCGCGCGGACGAGGATTTTCCCCGCGGTACCACCGCGCTTCGGGAGCGGCCTGCGGCCGCGGCTCGTGGCTCTATTCGGTGCGCGCCACAGGCAGCCGATCACGGGCTGCAAGCCTTGATCCCGCACTCTTTCACGCTATATCGGGCGTACCCGGCGGGGTCTACTGAGCTGGCTAGCCGTTCTTCCCGCGGCGACTCGGGCGACCTTCGACGGCTCCGCGGTGGTTCCTCTCAGCCACTGGAAACCCTCTCTGTAACCGCTGCCATGCCGCCTACTCTTCCCGAGCAAGCCATAAAGCAAGCATAGTGGAGAGGGCGCGCCGCGGTCAACGTCTCCGGGCTTTGAGAAGCTCATGAA
>JALSMT010000117.1 GCA_026987375.1 Thermaceae bacterium
GGGCTTTGAGAAGCTCATGAACAAAGCTCTCCCGGATAGGGGAGAGCTTTGTTAAACCGGTGTGACTGAAGCCTACTTGCCAGCTTCCTCACGCATGCGCTTGGCTTCGTAGAGGATGCGGTTGACGTGCTCCTTGAGAGGGGCCCAGCCGTACCAGTGCGAGTAGTCGCGGCTGACGTGGAAGGCGCCCTGGAAGGTGCGCTGACGGTACTCCATGTAGATGAGGTAGAGGTCCAGCTCAACCGGAGTCATGTTCTCGTAGTACTGCGCCACCGAGGGAGCCCACTTCCAGCCTTTGGGTTTCTTGAGAATGCCGTCTTTGTAGAGACCCTGGACGGCCTGGATGGCCTTGGCGAACTCGTGGTCGGCGGCCTTGACGACCTTATCGCCGTTGAGGAAGAAGGTGTCTACGTAAGACTTGCTGTGGCACTGCTGACAGATACCCTTCATCTGATTGCGCAGCTCGTTGAACTTTTTGGGTCCGCGAGCGGCGCGACCCTGCACTACGATCTCGAAGAACCTCTCGGTGGGTTGGAAGTTGGCGTCGAGGATCTCGTTGGCTTGCAGGATGAGGGCGCGGTCGAGAGTCCACTGCACGTCGTCGTCCAGGTCAACGTAATGCCCGCTCGGCAGCAGCTTGGCGAGCTTGAGAAGGTTGGCTTTGAGGGCGTCGTCTTTGACGGCGCCGGCGAGCTTTTCGACGTTCTCCTTGGTGGGCAGGCGCAGTCCCAAGAACCCCCAGGCGGTTTCTACGTTGTGGTTGCCATTTGGCATGTGGCAGGTCTGGCAGGTAGGGGCGCGTCCGCCCTGGTCCCAGCCCTTATTGCCGTCGTGGTCCCAGATAATGCCGTGCTTGGACGACATGTACATTTCCCACTGCGGGTGGTCGAAGCCCATGTGGCAGTTGGAGCAGGCGCGCGGGTCCTGGGCTTCCTTTTTGCTAAACATGTGACGGGTATGGCATGTATCGCACTGGGCGTTGCCATAGCGGTAGTGCGACATTTCCACGCCGCCGTCGTACTTCAGCGGTCCGGTGTTGCCGGCTTCGGCGCCGACGTAGCCTTTGCGGCCGATGGTATGGCAGCCGGAGCAGCCGGTGTAGCCTTGTTTAACGATTTCGGGCGGCTGGGAGTGCCAGGCGCTCTGCGTTTTCATAGCGTACCAGGCCAAGTCGTGCTTGCCGGCGCGGAACTGCTGCACCTTGTCTGGGTGGCAGGCCATACAGGTGTCGGGTGTGGGGAAGGTGGCCTTGTCATAGTCCTTTTCGTTGGTGTGGGCGGAGCCGTGGCAGTTGCTGCAGTCCAGGGGCATGTAGGCGTTGTTGCCCATCTTGCCCATATGGAACTGGTGAACGATACCAGGAGTCACCTTGGTGTGGCACTGCACGCACTCGGAGTTCGAGGTCTTTGCGAGCGCCAGCCCGGCGACGAGCACCAAGGCTGCCATCCAAACCAACCTGCGATATTTACTCATATAACCTCCTTTTCTCGCCCATAGAAATGAGCTCTTTATTTGCCTCCAATTATAACCTATCACCCTCCTTGGCGGTCAATAGTTGCACATCGATTACTATTAGCAGTTCGGCCTCGTACGCTCTGGGGGGCTGCATCCAAAAAGCGCGCCGCTGGCTTTCCGGGGGCCTGACTCGGTTTGCCGCGAATCATGGACCTGCAGGGTCGGTATTAAGAAGCCGCAGCGCGACCGCTGCGGGCGGCAAAGTGGGTTACGATAACGCCCACAATGGCTACCACGCCGCCTATCAGGGTCGTAAGGCTGGGTAATTCGCCCAGCCACAGCCAAGCGATGGCAATCGCCAGAGCTGGCGATAAGTAGAGAAAATTGGTGACGTGCGAAGCGGGGGCGCGGCTGAGCGCGAATGTCCAAGTCAGGTAGGCGAGAGCTCCGGGGCCCACCCCCAGGTAGACTACGCTCCAGGCGGCTTGCCGGGGAGCCGCTGTTAACTCTTCTGGCAAACCCGGAAGCAGCACGAGCAACCAGACGGTACCTGCCCAGATGGTATAAGCGGCAACTTCCAGGGGCGCGTAACGGCCGTGCAGGGGTTTTTGGAAGACGAAATATAGGCTGGTCGAAAATGCCGCCAGCAGGATCCAAAACGCCCCCGCGTTGAAACGCAGACCGCCGCCCTCGCCTAGAGATATTAGCGCCACGCCCAAGAAGCCCAGACCTATACCAGCCCATGCCGGCAGAGGCAGCCTCTCCCTTAAAAAGACTGCGGCCAGGAACGCCGTGAAAATGGGACCCGCTGCGATAAGCATACTGGCGGCGCCGGCGCTCACGGTTTTTTCGCCGAAATTGAGGGCCAGATGGTATACGGTTATCCCCAAGAAACCCAACAAGGCTATACGGCCTAGGTCGCTCGAGCGGGGGAGGCGAATTCCCCTTAGGGCAGAGAAGAGGAGCAAGGTCAAAGACGCCGTTAGGAACCTCAGCAGGGCTAAGTGGCCGGGGCTGAATCCGGCGAGGCCGCTGCGGATTCCCGCGAAAGCCGACGCCCACAGCAGCAGAGTAAAAGCGATCGCCGAGAGGGTTAGCGGATCCATCTACGCTCAGCATAGAACCGCTGCGTGGAGGATGCTAGAAGCGGTAGGAAAGAGTGAAGGCGAAGGGGCTGAAGACCGAGAACTGCGGTCGGTCGGTTATCCCTGGCACTACGAAGAATAGGCTGCCCTCGAACCCCGCGGTAAGGCGCTCGCTGATGAAGTCGAGCGGTACGTTGATGCCCAGGGCCGCGCCTGGCAGTAGGCCAAAACGATTGCAGACGTATGCTGCGTTGTTTTCCTGCACGCAGGCCAAGTAGATGCGCCCGCGAGGAGCCACGTAGGCCGAGCCTATCTCCGTGGTTACGGGAAAGTAGTAGCTGACGTCCAGGGCCGCTCCTAATGAGTGGATGTTTACGTCGGTGGTGGTGTCTGGCTCGCCGTCGCTGTCTGTGTCTACCTCCCGCCAGCTCGAGTAGCTGCTGTACCCCAGGTCTAGCGATGCCGCGACTTGGTTCTGCGACCAGGAGACGCGACCCGAGGCGCCGCTGTATCCTCCGTAGAGCACGCCGCGCCAAGGGCCCCGAGCCACCTCCAGGCCCATACCCTGAGGTTGCATACTAATGTAGAACCCCTGGCGGTCAAAGTGGCCGGCGCGAGTAGACGCCGGGTAAAAACCAGCGGCTAGACCGTTGTTTTCGTATACGGGCGCGGGCGCGATGGCGCCTGGGGCGCAGCTTACGAGGGCGAAGACCAGCAGCGCAAAAATCAGGGAGTATTTGTACACTAAACCCACCTCCTCCATTCCGGCGTGCGCTAGGGGGCGGCGCATAGCGGAATTCTGTACTGATATTCTATTACTCCCGACTTATAGCTGCCAAGCCAAAGATATTTCTCAACAAGCGGCAGCTCGACAACGGCGTCACCGCTGATTTTCTCAAAAACACGCGGGCTTTCGCCGCCGGCCAAAAAGTACTCTCCTGGCGGCAGGGCGAGCCGCACGCGGCAGATCTCCATCGCTAAATGCTCGTAGTAGGCGTTGAGCCGCAGGCGGCTGCTCTTACAGGTGGAATCGGGTAGGGTGAAACTGCACTCACGCAAATAGCGGTTCCCTTGGCGTAGAGCGATCGCTATTTCGTCGCCGTCGCGCGGGTAGAGGGTTAGCCTCCACGCGGGCGGATCGTAGGCTGCCACGAAGAGGCCGTTGACGAAAATCCCGATGGATTCATTGCTTTTACCATCAATAGCCAAGACGGCGGCGCGGCCGCGGGCCTTACTCTGCCATAGCCAGAGATCGTAGGGGCTGCTGATGAACTCCTGCACGATATAAGTCAGGTTCTTATCGCGGGCTATGGCGATACCTACCAGATTGAACTCAGGTCGTAAAATGTTTTCGCGGTGGTGCGGGCTATTCATCCAGTCTTGCACCACTTTTGCCGCTGCCGCCTTTGCTGAGTAATTTCCGTAATAAGCAAGATTTTCTCCGACTTCGTACTGATAAACGCCGGCGGCCAGCATTCTTTGCCCGGGCGTGCTTCCGTCTGGAGAAACGTGGCCGAAAAAGCCTTGTCGCAACATTTTTCTGGCGTAGTCGCGCGCGGCCCGATAGGCTGAGTAGTTCCATTTCAATGCCGACAGACCGTGCCGTTTGCGCGCGGCGTTGGTGTCCCTGAAGACCTGCAGCTCCAAGGGGCTCTGGGCCAAGGCGGTCGCCGTCAGCAGTAATAGCAGCAGCGTTATGAACCTACTCTTCATCGGCTGGAACAAGGTGGTACTCCAGGGCTTTGGAGAAGGGTTTGGCCTCGAGAAGTTCGTTTAAGTGGTAGCTTTGCAGGTGCAATACCCAGCGGCGCAGCGCGGTCAGCGGTTCGTAGCGGGAGGTGTAAGTGTAGGTCATCCCCAGGTAAAAGAGCCTGCTCAAGGGGGTTTCGCCGGCGAAAACCAAAGACGTGGCCGTCTTTAACTTGGCGCGGTTGAGTTCTTCAGAAGCGACCCCTTCTCTTTCCAGTTTTTCCAGTTGCTCGTGAATGGCCTGCGATACCAGCTCATCGTTTTTGGGGTCTCCCTGAGCGTAGACGTAGAAAAGCCCCAGCTCGTCGAACTCATGATGGAAAGCGGTAGCGGTTTCCGCCAGGCCCTTGTCTACTATCTGCCAGTAAAGGCGGCTGTTGTCGCTATCGCCGATTATCTCAGACAAAACCCGTGCGGCGTACCTTTCTTCGGAGCTGGCGGAAACGCCCGGCGCCAGAAAGGTGGTATATGTTTGTGCGGCCTTTTCGCTGACGTCACGCAAGCGCGCCGGTTTTGGCTCGAAGGGCGGGTGGTTGCGGATGGCGCGGCCGGCCGGCCATTTTGCGGTCATGGCTTCGACCAAGGAGAGTATTTCTTGCCAGTCCAGGTTGCCGGCGAACGCCAGCGTCATGTTGCCAGGGACGTAGCGACGCGCGTGGTAGTCGACCATCTGCTGGCGCGTTAGGTTTTGCACGCTTTCCACGCTGCCTAGAACGGGCTTGGCCAAGGGGTGCGAGCCGAAGTAGGCCGCTTGGGCTTTTTCGTAGAGAATAAAGTTGGGGCGGTCGTGGTAGAGGGCTATTTCTTCTAGTATTACCTTTCGCTCGGTCTCAAAGTCTTCCTCGCGGATTGCCGGGCGCATCAGGTCGGTAAGCAGCTCGAGCAAGCGCGGGGCGAACTCTGGCAAGACGGCGCCGTAAAAAACGGTCAGCTCTTCGTTGGTAAAGGCATTGTACTTTGCGCCCATCTCGCCGAACTCGCGATTGACGTCCCAGGCGCTGCGCTTCTTGGTCCCTTTGAAGACCATGTGCTCAAGAAAGTGGCTGATTCCTTCTTCGCCCACCAGCTCGTCACGGCTGCCGGTTTTGATGAAATAGCCCATAGCCAAAGACTTGGCCTCCTGGTTTATTTCGGCAATGACCCGCAGACCGTTGGGGAGGGTTGCTTCTTTGAACTCCAGAGCGGCCATTATATCGCTCCTTTGGGGCCCAGGGTGCCTATCCAGGGGTTGGAATAAGGGTGACCGGCCAAGAAATTGTTCATGCGCTCGAGCGTCACGTCTATTACCTCGGCTTCTAATTCTTCGAGGCTGCGTACCCGACCCAATAAGTACATGTCCCGCGCCAGAGTGCTGGCGCGGGCGTAGCTCGACTCGCCGGAAAGCACCAAGTTGGCTCGCATTCCCACCTTGGCGCGGTCGAGTTCGGCGCGGCTAACCCCTTCGCGCAGGCGGTAAATCTCATCCTTTAGTACCGCTAGGGTCTCCTGCGCCTTTTCCGGCATGGTTCCTGCATAGGCCCTTAGGTAGCCGAATCCTTTGACCGAGCCGGGAGTGGCGCTCACCGAGTAAACCAAGCCGCGTTTTTCGCGTACTTCCGTGAAGAGGCGGCTGCTCATATCGCCCGACAGCACCGTCGCCGCCAGGCGCGCCGTGTAAAAGTCATAATCCCCCGGGGGGACGTCTCGGTAGAAGAGACCAATCTGCACCTGCTCGGAAGACTGTTCTATATGGAACCGGTGAGGCCTGGAAAGGCTGACCGCCGCCGGTTTGGGGGTTTTCTTGCCCCAGTCGCCCAGGTGCATTTTTGCTAGCCTGACGACTTCGTGCGGGTCGATTCCGCCAGCCACCGCCAGCACCGAGCCGCTCGCGCCGTAGCGTCGCTGGAACTCGCCTCGCAGAACTTCGGGGGTGATGCGGTTGATGGTCTCGCGCGTGCCTTCTACCGGCTGTCCGTGCGGACTGGCGAAGACTTCGCGCCGCAAGCGGTTGAACAACTTGCGTGCTGGCTGGTCTTGCAAACCGGCCAGCTCTTGCAGAGCCAATGCACGGACCGCGTCAAAGGCCGCATCGGGCAGGTGCGGTCGCTTCATCAAGTCGGCATAAAGCTCCAGGCTTGCTGAGAACCCTTCGGGCAGGACCGAGGCCGAAAAAGTGGTGTATTCCAGGCCGGCCCCTGACTGGCGGCGCAGTCCCAGAGCGTCGAGGGCGTCTGCGAAGTCGCGGGCGTCGCGCGGCCCCGCGCCCTTCCACAGCCAGGTTTCTAACATGCTGGCGGCGCCCAGATATTCCTCGGGGTCGTTTACCGCTCCCACCGGCACCAGCAGGGTAAAACTCAAGCCCGGGTTCCAGGGTTGCGGTTCAATAATCAGCGACAATCCGTTGTTCAATAGTTCGACGATAGGTAAAGCCACCCTGAGATTATACTTTCTCTCCATACGTCTTCTGGGGTATTTTCCCCAGCGATAAAAACGCCGAGCAAATCGCTGCAATTTTCTTTGCGGCGGCGCGCTGTGCGGTGATACCCGCGACGCTAGGAGTATGGTTGCATTCTCTGTAAGCAGGCGTCAGACTTCTCCATCGCGGGCAGCAGTTGTCGGCGGAGGAGTAGCGACGCACCGGTAGAATAGCCCTGTGACGCGTCAGGAATTGGTCAAGCGACTCGCGCGACCGCTCGAGCGCGAGCTGGCCAGCGGCTGCTCCGACCGAGTGGTGGCCGGCGGCTTGGAAAAGCTGCTGGGTAATCTGGCGCGCCCCTTTCCCGAGGTGACCCGGTTGCTCGAGGGGTATGGCGCGCTCGCCCCTAGCGAGCGCTGCGGTCGTTTGCGCGCGGCCTTGGCCCGCCTGGGCGTCGAGGCGGAGCCCGCGGGGCGAGCGCGGGCGCCCCGGCCTTCTTCAGGAAAAACGGCGGCGGGCGGCCTGGAAGCCCCTATTGGGACCGTCTCCCTCGGCCCTAGCGGAGTGCAGAAAATGCGCTCGCTGGGGGTACGCAGCCTGCGTGACCTGATCTTCTATTACCCCCGCCGTCACGAAGATCGCCGCGCCCTCCCCGGCTTCGCGGCCCTTACTCCCGGCGCCAAGGCTACGGTGGCGGCTACCGTCCTCAGCAAGAGCCGGGTAAAGACCAGGCGCAAAGGAATGCTGATGACGCAGGCGCGTCTGCAAGACCAGCAAGGTCAGAAGATGACCGCGGTTTGGTTCAACCAACCCTGGGTGTTGGGGCAGCTGAAAGAGGGCGGCAAAATAGTCGTCACCGGCCGCTACGTGGCGCGCGGCCGCGTTCGCAATCTGGCGGTGGAATACTTTGAGCCGGACGGCGGCGAGCAGCTCTCGACCGATCGCATAGTCCCTGTCTACGGCCTGACCGAAAGAATGAGCCAAGCCTGGCTGCGTCGCAGTGTTTGGCGGGCATTGCAGGCGGTGCGGGAAATCCCCGACCCGCTATCTGCCGAATCACGCAAAGAGCTCGGACTTGCAGACCTTGACTTTGCGCTCAGGCAGATTCACTTTCCCGATAGCGAGGGGAACCTGGCCAAGGCGCTCGAGCGACTAAAGTTCGACGAATTCCTATTTTTAGAGTTGCGCGTCATGCTTACGTCTGGCGCTTCGGCGCTGGTGGGACACATCTTCGAGGTGCGCCAAGAGGACCTTATGGATTTCCTTGGCTCCCTCCCCTTCGAGCTTACCGCCGCCCAGCGGCGCGTGCTGGACGAGATCCTGGCCGACATGCAGAGCGAGCGCCAGATGGCGCGGCTCTTGCAGGGCGACGTTGGCTCGGGTAAGACGGCGGTGGCCGCCGCCGCCCTTTTCATCGCCGCCAGGAACCAAAAGCAGGGGGCGCTGATGGCCCCCACCGAGATCCTCGCCAAGCAGCACTTCGCCAACCTGACCCGCTACCTCTGGCCCCTGGGTGTGCGGGTGGAACTGCTGACCGGCAGCATGAAGGCCGGCGAGAAGAAGCAGGTCTACCAGCGCATCGAATCCGGCGAGGTGGACGTGGTGGTGGGCACCCACGCGCTGATTCAGAAAGAGGTGAAGTTCCGCGAGTTGGGTCTGGCCGTCATCGACGAGGAACACCGCTTCGGGGTGAGGCAGCGGCGCGCGCTTCTGCAAGGCCGGCCCGACGTGCTGGTGATGACCGCCACCCCCATCCCCCGTTCGCTGGCGCTCACCCTCTACGGCGACCTGGAAGTCAGCGTCATAGACGAGATGCCCCCAGGCCGCAAACCGGTGAAGACGCGGCTTTTGACCGAGAGGAGCCGCAAGGACGCCTACGCCTTCGCCCGCAAGCTGATCGCCGAGGGCCAGCAGGTCTTCGTGGTCGCCCCGCTCATCGAGGAGTCCGACGCCGAGGTGATGGCCGAGGTGCGCGCGGCCACCGTACTGGCCGCAGAGGTGGCGAAGCTGCTGCCCGAGGCGCGGGTGGAGGTGTTGCACGGGCGCATGAAGACCGCAGACAAGGACGAGTTGATGGAGCGTTTCCGCGCCCGCGAATTCGACGTACTGGTAAGCACCACGGTGATAGAGGTGGGTGTCGACATCCCCGGCGCCAACCTGATGATCATCGAAAACGCCGAGCGCTTCGGCCTGGCCCAGCTGCACCAGCTGCGCGGCCGCGTGGGCCGCGCCGGCGAGCAGGCCTACTGTATTCTGATCGCCGGCGACGCCAGCCGCAAGACGATGCAGCGCTTGCGAGTGATCGAAAAATCGACCGACGGCTTCTACGTGGCCGAGCAGGACCTGAAGCTGCGCGGTCCCGGCGAGCTGCGCGGCACCCGCCAGTCGGGCCTGCCCGATCTGCAACTGGGCGATTTGACGAGCGACGTAGAGATCATCGAGCGCGCCCGCGCCTTGGCCGTGCAAATCCTGGAGGCTGACCCCTACCTGACCGCGCCTGAACACCAGGTCCTAAAGCGCGAGCTCAAGTTGCGCGGCGAGGCGGTGGGGCTGAGAGAAATCATCTAGTAGAAAAGTTAAACGCGCCACATTTGAGACCAGGGTGGCGTGTGGCGCGTGCGCTGCCGCCCTAGGGATAGCGGGGCGAGAAGCGAATGCTGCCTATCATGCCGGAGTGCGCAAGCGGCATGCTGCTGAAAGAGTGTATTACTACAACGATCGTGTGAATGCTTGGATGCAGACACATTGCGACTAGTTTAAGATGGAATGAGGGGGCGGATGACATGGCCGTTTACATGAAAGCAGTATTCACTATATTGACGTTGTTTTTGTTACTATTGTCGTTCACCCCGCGTCAAACGCTCATATCCGTCATGGGGAGCCCAAATAACCGGGGGCTAAATGGTTCCTATCACTGGTTTTTTTGGTTAGGCTTCGTCGCCATACTCATTCTCCCCGGCATGATATGGCCTGATAGCGCTTCGGTCTTCGATTACGTAACACCTTTGTTCCTATACGCCGCAACTCTGTGGATGATGCCAGGGGTACCGTATGAGGGCGTGAGAAACGGCCTTAGGCAGGCTTGGTTTTTGTATGTAGTACTGACCGCCGCTATGTTCCTAGCTGGGCGCTGGAGCGCCTCTATGGTCGCTGCCGTTGGGCTTGGTTTCTTGTTGGCGCTAGCGCCTATCGTTCGATTTTATAGGCACGCAGAGAAGTACAACCAGTCAAAGCAGGTTTGATTAAGCCGGTTAAGTTCTTTGAGCAACATCTTTCAACTAGCCGACAGGAAGGAGGCGGTTTCTCGATAGCGGCGTTATTGTTGCCGTGCGTGCACGTGCCGAGAGCCTCATAAACCGGCTGGACTCTGTCGAACGCGCCATAGCGCTTTGCCTTTAGTAAAGAAGCGGTTTGCTGCCTCTACGGTCGATAAAGCCGCTTCCAGCCCGGACCTAGCAAGAGCACGCCTTGTTCAATAACACCTCGCGGCCAGTGCTTGAAGCTATGACGGGCCGTGTCTTGCCGCGCTCCAAAAACAATTCTCTTGCTGCTGCCGCACAAACGCCGCCAAAGTAAACAGCTCAATCCCGGCGCGGTCTCGGACGCGGCCTTCTTGACCGGCTCGACACCAGGATTTCACTGGGGGTGGAAAAGGGGCGTTGGCTATGGGAATACAAAGGGTAACGGAGCTAGGCGTTTTTCGTAGACTGCGGCTGGCGGCGGCCATATACCCAAATACTTTTGACCGGGGAAAGGATTTGCATCGATGCTTCAACGATGTTCAGCCAGTAGCTAGCTTTCGGATGGGGGGCAAAGGCTCGCCGCAGGCCGGGACCTGGCCCCGTGAGAGCATTGGCCAGTGGGAATGCTAGGCCAAAGCTTCTTACCTTAAGCAACAGGCTTCTTTAGCCTCGTGCCGCATACCAGCTGCTGCGCACCATTTTACAGACGACAGTCCCCGTGGCCTTCCCCCGGGGGCCTGTTGCTTTTGCCGCGCAAAAAGAGCCAGTCGTGGTCACGTCAGTAATCGAGAGAAGCGAAACTAAATGCTACACACTACAAGCCGCAAGTTATCTTATGCAGGTTTCCGTTCACCCCGCGCCGTCAAACGATCTTATGTATGAAGGGCTGCTTGTATTTGCCCTCCGCCTTTAGAATGTAGACGTGCTTCGTATCCGCCCTGCCGCCCCCGAAGACGCCGCCGTGCTGGCGCGCTTCCGGGTAATGCTATTCGCAGAGATGGGGCGCTTAGAGGAGGGGGAGGCGTCCTTTGCGCGGGCGTCAGAAAACTACTTCTCTTGGGCGCTGGCGGCGGGACGGGAGGCGGCTTGGATTGCCGAATATTACGCGGAGCCGG
>JALSMT010000118.1 GCA_026987375.1 Thermaceae bacterium
CAGCGGGCCGTTTCCTAAGCGAATGTTCACGTCAGTGTCACCTACTGGCAGCCATAGTGCGACGTGTAAGCCAAAGCATCAATTACTCTAGCATAGCTGCTGATCCAATAATAACCCTTGGCTTCGGTGCAAGCAATTGCAGCGTAATTGCTTGCCTACGCGCCGCACATAGCAGGATGCTTACCCCACGGCAAAAGACCTTGCCCTATCTATTCATTCATGGCGCAACCTCTGGAACCTGTTGCTTTTCTCGAACCGAATGCGGCACCCCAAGCCAGCAACAGCCCTTTTCATGCCACTGGTTTTCGGTTCGTGTCTCGGTATATGAATATCCATTTTCACACGTGTACCTGCACGTAACGTCCCTTTCTTCCTCCACCATGTATGCCCATATACACGGCAGCGCCCACATGCACGCGTCAAGCCCTGTTTCATGCCATGAACTTGTTGTGCACTCTCTATGAATCACAACGTCACATTGGCTATCCGATTGTGCGATCGGAACGTTATATGTCCCGAGAAATGAATTGAAATCCAGGTAAGAAGCGTTGCCAACGATGCAATGCGCGCCTGGAATAGCCTTGCTTCCCCCAGCCATTGCTTCCGCAAGGGCGATACCGGCAACGATACCAAGTACCGCGGTTATTTGCATGTAACGAAGCCTCATCTGAACCTCACATTCTGAGCGGGCTTGCTCGTATTCGAACAACCCCCTAGAGCGACCTTATCTTTCCCGAACATTTGATTTATCGGAGATAGATTCATCGTGCATATATTGCAACATCCAACCACGGCTCCTCTTTACTCAATACTGTGTGGTTGTCTTTACGTAAACATGGCCAGGTTCGGAATAGACGTCACACTGTCGCTGGTATACGTAATAGCGCATTTTGGTCAAGCAATCATAGCCATATATATCATTAACACACGAACTTGAATAATCCTCACAATTGAAATAGGTGCTCGTGTGCTCCCACGGACTGCATTCAACCGAGTTGAACCATCCGTTGGGTTGAACAATGCTGATATTCTGCCCGCTCGAATACCCAAGGCCTACCGCAAAGACAGTGGTCATGACGACAAATAACCACAGCGTGCTTTTCTGTTTCATCACATTCCTCCTTCCAACAACACAAACCCGGGCTTGTAGGTTAAGGCTACCCCCCCAGCCATTTGTCAAGGGATTATAGGTACTTGTATAGCTACTTTGCTTGTACTGTCTCCGTCGTATATCTTTCGTTGTTTTCTTGTGCTATTGGGCCTTGCTAAATTTGTAGGGCTAGGGATTAGTGGAGTTTTTTGTACCAGGTGCAGACTCGCTGGGGGCTGTATGGGTTCGGCAAAGCAAAAACTGGGCCTGTTGTTGGGAAATGGCGATAAGAAAGGCGCGGCTCCCCGGCTCTAACAGATAACGCGCGTAAAGCGGGCTTAGTCTAGGCAGCCAGGGAAAGCGCCGTCTGACGCAGACTTAGAGGGCCGGCTCTTCGCTAACGAGGGCGGCGTAGTAACGGGCGCCGGCCTGTAGTTCGGAAACCGGAATGTATTCGTGCTCGGTATGGGCCAGGGTGGGGTCGCCGGGGCCGAAGCCGACGGTGGGAATGCCGGCGGCGTGAGTGTAGCGGCCGTCGGTGGCGAATGCCCAGAGGCCGGGGCGGGGGCCGATGCCGAGAACGCGGCGGCGCACCGCCTCCATCTGCCGCACTAACGGGTGATCCGGCTCCATCTTCATCCCGGGCGTATTTTCGAGATCGCCGTGCTCCCAGAGTTCCGGAACCTCGACCGAGACCCGCAGACCCCGCGTCAGGTCGGCCAGGATGGCGCGCATGTCTTCGGCGTTCTCCCCCACCGTGCGCCAGTCGAGGATGAGGGTAATTTTGCCTGGGGTACGGTTGGCGCTGCTGGTGTCGGCCTGAAGAATGGTGGGCGTAATCGAGGAAGCGCCCAGAACGCGGTCGCGCGGGCGCTGCAGCGCCGCCAGACGCTGCAAAAAGCGCATCAAGTCGTAATGGGGGTTGTCGGCGCCGCGCGAAAGGGCGGCGTGGTGGGGGCTGCCCGCGAAAACGAGGCGCACCCGCGCCACCCCGCGGTGGCCGTAAATGACCTGCAGGCTCGAAGGCTCGGCGATGACGGCCGCGGCGATGCGGCCCTTGATCTCCGGCACCAGCTGGGCCGCGCCGCCGCCGCCCAGCTCTTCCTCGACCACGCTGGCCACCCAGACGTCGCGCTGCGGCGTTCCCGCCTTTTTAGCCTCGGCCGCGCCGTAGACGGTGGCCGCCAGCGGACCCTTGATGTCCACCGCGCCGCGGCCCCAGAGCCGTTCGTCTTCATCGAGGTAACCGGAAAAAGGGGGGTGCGGCCAGTTGGCCTCGTCGCCTATGTCTACGTGGTCAAGGTGCGTCAGCAGCAACCAGCCAGGGCCTTCTTGTCGGCCTCTGATCCGGCCGACGACGTTACCTGCGGCGTCCACGTAGGCTTCATCGTAGCCGAGGCTTTTCATCTCAGCTACTACTATCTCCGCCAGGCGGCTTTCGTCTTTGGAGGGGCTGGGAGTCTGGAGAAGAAGCTGGGTGAATTCAACGACGGAGTTTTTCATCTCAGTTAGCCTTTCTGCGCGGATCGAAGGCGTCGCGCATCCAGTCGCCAATTAGATTGGTGGCCAGCACTAAAGTAGCCAAAACGATGCCGGGCAGAGTGGTCGTCCACCAGACGCCCGAGTAGATGTAGTCGAGGCCGCGCTTGATCATCAGTCCTATGGCCGGCGTCTCGATAGAAACTCCGACGCCCAAGAAGGAAAGGGTGGCCTCCAGAAGGATTATGCGCGGCACGTCCACCGACATCTGCACCAGCAGGATGGAAAGGATATTGGGCAAAATGTGGCGGAACATGATGCGGGCGCGGCTCATTCCCAGGGCTTCGGCGGCGTGGACGTATTCTGTTTCTTTTTCCGAAAGAACCGCGCCGCGCACCAGACGAGCGTACCCCGCCCAGCCGACGACGCCGATGACCAAGATGAGTTTGATAATGTTGCCGCCGCCCGTTAGCGCCAGCACCACCAGCGCCACCAGGAAAGTGGGAATGGCCAGCTGAATGTCAGCCAGGCGCATGATGGCCTCACCCAGGCGGCCGCTGCTGTAGCCAGCCAATAGGCCTAGAGGAGTGCCCAGCAGCAGGCTGACCAGCACCGCTCCAAAACCTACCGCCAGGCTAACGCGCAGACCGTAGAGGATGATCGAAAGAACGTCGCGCCCCTGCTCGTCTGTCCCCAGCGGATAGGCCCAGTCCCCGCCCTGCACCCAGGCGGGAGGCGTCTGCGAAATCATTAGGTCTCCCTGCATGGGGTTGTGAGGCGCCAGAAACGGCGCAAAGACCGCCGCTAGCACGAAGGCTGAGAGTATCAGGATTGAAGTCCAAGGAAGCCTCTTAAGCATAGCGAACCCTCGGATCTATGAAGGCGTAGAGCAGGTCTACGACTAGATTAATCACCGCGAACAAGACCGCGGTGACAATGATAAAGGCGATGATTACCGGGCGATCGTCGGCGTAAAGGGCGTCCAGGGCCAGCCGGTTCATGCCTGGAATGGCGAATATCTTCTCGGTGACTATGGCCCCTGCCATCAGAGCTCCGAACTGCAGGCCGGCGACTGTGATAAAGGGAATGAGGGCGTTGCGCAGGGCGTGTTTGTAGACCACCACGCGCTCGGCCAAACCCTTGGCGCGGGCGGTGCGTATGAAGTCTTGGTTGAGCACGTCGAGCATCGTCGAGCGCACCATTCGTAAGAAAAGGGCAATGCGATAGAGCGAGAGGGTGAAGGCCGGCATCAGGTAGTGTTTCCAGCTGGACAGACCCGATGACGGCAGCCAACCCAGGTTTACCGAGAATATGAGGATGAGCATGATGCCTATCCAAAAGGTGGGTGCGGAAATGCCCAGAACAGACAGAAACCGCAGCGAGCGGTCAATCCAACCGTCGGCGCGAATGGCCGACGCCACGCCCATCGGCAGACCGAAGAATATCGCGATGAACATGGAAACCAGCACCAGCTTGAGGGTGGTGGGAAATCGCTCGAGTATCAGTCCCAAAGCGGGCTCGCCCGAAAGAAAAGAGATGCCCAGGTCTCCTTTGGCCATGTGCAGCATAAAAAGCTCGTATTGTACATAAACGGGCTTGTCTAGGCCATAGGCGTGGCGCAGCTGCGCCACCTGCTGGTCGCTCATGTCTTGCGGGGCCAGGTTTTCCATGGGGTCGCCCGTCATCTGCAGTCCCAGAAAAATAAGCGTGGCTACGGCGAAAACGGCGATTATAGTCTGTACGGTGCGGATCAAAAGGTAACGCAGCATATTTTACGTCCGTTTTTTAGTTAGGGGGTGCGCCGCGGCGCACCCCCTAAGAGCGTTACTTCTTCGCTTCGAAAGCGTGTATATACTCGTCGGGCCGCGGGGTAAAGTCTACGCCCTTGGCTACGCCGGCAATGACGTTTTCGTAGTGCAGCGGGATGTAAGCAACGTCCTTTAGCATGGCGATGTCCATAGCCTGCACCAGCAACTTCTTGCGCGTGGACTGATCGAAAGTCTGAGCCGCTTTCTCGATGAGAGCGTCCACCTGGGCGTTGTGGTAATGCTCGCGGTTGAAACGTCCGTAAAGGCCGGAGGCGTCTTTGGAGTGGAACATCGAGAGGACGGTGTTTATGGGGTCCATGGAGCCCCAACCAGCCATGTAAAGCGTAAAGTGCCCTTTGGTCATGTTGGGGAAGAAAACCTTCTTGGGTACGGCGTTCACCGAGGCTTTTATGCCGATATCGCGCAGCATGCTGGCCAGCGCCTGGGCAATCTGAGCGTCGTTGAGGTAGCGGTCGTTGGGGGCGTCTACCCGCAACTCGAAGGGGACGCGCTTGCCGTCTTTGGTGGGCAGCTCGAGCCAGCCGTCGCCGTCTTTGTCGCCGTAGCCCAGATCTTCGAGGATCTTGCGGGCGGCCTTGGGGTCGTAGGGGAAGCGGTGGATGTTGGGCGAGTAACCCTCGTGCACCTTGGCCAAGAACTGCGGAGCCACGGTGGCGGCGCCGCCCATGATTTTCTTGACGATAGCCTCTTCGTTGATGGCCATGTAGATGGCCTTGCGCGCCTCGGGGTTCATGAAGGGATTCTTGGCGCCCTTGGGCAGGCCTTCGGAGCCGTACTCGCGCCAGTAGTCCATAGCCACGTAGATAACGCGCACTCCCGGGGTCTGTTTAACCACGGCGCGGCCAGAGTTGTTGACGCGGCCGAAGTCTTGCGGCAAAACCTTTTCGGCGATGTCTATCTCGCCCGATAGCAGGCCGGCCACGCGCGTGGCGCCCTGGGGAATGTTCCTGAGAAGCACCTTGGCGAAGGCGGGCTTCTCACCCCAGTAGTCCTCGAAGCGAACCAATGAGAGGTGATCGGCGTTCAGCCATTCGACGAACTTATATGGGCCGGTGCCTATCGGGTGCTTGGCGAAGCCCTCGTCGCCCACCTTCTCCAGGTAGGCCTTGGGCACCACCATGGCGTGGTCCAAGTGCGCCGGCAAAAGCGGGTCGGGAACCTTGGTCTTGATCACTATGCTGCCGTCGGCCTGTACCGTGGCGCTTTCGACCTTGCCCAAGTAACCCTTCATCTGCGACTTGGGGTGGGTGGCCGCGCGGACAATAGAGAAGGCTACGTCTTCGGGGGTCATGGAAGAGCCGTCGTGAAACTTGACGTCGTCGCGCACCTTGAGGATCCAGGTATTGGGATCTACGTTTTTGATAGACGTGGCGAGCATCGGCACCACTTTGCCGGCGGCGTCAAAGACGTACGGTGCGTCGAAGATATGGTGCTGCCAGGCCAGCGTGGTGGTCTCGTTGCGCATGTCCGGGTCGAGCGTCACCGCACCCCCCTGGAAGGCGACCACCAGCTTGTCTCCTCCGGCGAAAGCGACTGAAATTACAAGTACCACCAGGATTAATAATCGTTTCATACTGCTCCTCCTTTTCGCGCTACGCAACGTAGCGATGGGACTTTTACGCTCTTAAGTATAGCCTACGGGAGGAACTCTCAGTGGATGAATTTTGAGGTGCAAACCATAATTGCCTCAGAGCGCGTATAAAGTTGCAAAGCGATCATTGAGGTAGTCGATGAGGTAGCGCACGTTGGGGGGCTCGCCGCTGGCCTGCGCTATCAGCTCTTTGGGGAGGTAGCGGCTGCCGTGGCGGTGAACGTTCTCCCGTAGCCACAGCAGCAAGGGCGCGAACTCCCCCTTGGCGAAGAGGTCTTGCAAATCCCCTAGCTCGCCGGCGGCTTTGTGCGCCAGTTGCGCGGCGTAAACATTGCCCAGGGTATAAGTAGGGAAATAACCCATCTGTCCAGCAGCCCAGTGGACGTCCTGCATTACCCCTTGAGCATAATCGCGCGGCGTCAGCCCTAGATACTGACGATGCTTCTCGTTCCAAGCCGCGGGCAGATCTTCTACTTCCAACTCCCCACGAAAAAGCGCCAGCTCCAACTCAAAGCGGATGAGTATGTGCAGGTTGTAGGTCACCTCGTCGGCCTCGACGCGGATGAGGCTGGGCCTGACCGCGTTTACGGCGGCGTGAAAATCGTTGAGTGTGATTCCCCGTAATCCTTCGAAATGCTCTTGGGCGCGCGGGAAGAAAAAGCGCCAAAAGCCCAAGCTGCGACCCACGACGTTCTCCCACAGGCGCGACTGCGACTCGTGCACACCCAGGCTGACCGCGCTGCCCAGGGGCGTACCCCAGTCATCCGCGCTCAGCCCCTGTTCGTAAATGGCGTGGCCGGCCTCGTGCACCGCGCCAAAGAAACCAGGGGCGAAGTGTTCTTGCTGGCAGCGCACGGCTATGCGGCTGTCGCCGGGCCCCACCGACAGCTCGAAGGGGTGCGAGGTCGGGTCTATACGGCCGGCCTCCAGGTCGTAGCCCAGCCTGGCGACCGTTTCGCGGATGAAGCGGCGCTGTTCGCGGAGAGGAAAAGACCCGCGCAAAACGTCCGTTCGCGGTCTTTGCGGCGAATCCTCGATGCGTTCTAGTAGGTTCGTAGAAGCCTCTCGCAGGCGTGAGAAGAGGGTGATGAGGTTGGCCGTGTTCTCTCCCGGCTCGTAGTCTTGCAAAAGAGCGTCGTAGGGCTCGCCCTGGTAGCCCACGGCCTCGGCGTACTCCTTCTTCAGTACTAACAACCTTTTGAGAAAGGGTTTGAAGCCGCGCCAGTCATTCTTCGCCTTCATAACTTCCCAGGCGCTCTCGCCCTCGCTCTCGGCCTGCGCCAGAGCCACCGCCAAGTCTTCCGGCACCCGCGTCACCCGCTGGTAAATACGCCGCCACTCGCGCACGTTGGCGCTGATGTCCGAATCGGCCGGGCGCTCCGCTTCCGTGTCTTGCAAGGCTTGCAGCCACTCTTGCACCCGCGGGTCGCTGCGGCGGCGGTGCACCAACCGCGCCAGCTCCGCCAGCTGCCCGGCGCGGTGCTGGTGGCCCTTGGGTGGGATCATGGTGCGCTGATCCCAACTGGCCAAAGCGCCCAGAGAAATAAAATAGGCCGTCCTGACAGAATGCTCTTTCAGTCGCCGGTACGCTTCCGCAGCCCTCACTTACCGGCCTCTTTCTTTTTTCGGGTCCTCTTTCTCAACACTTCTTTCAGCGCCTCCTGGGGCTCTTGCCCCGCGACCACTCCAGCCAGAAAGGCGCCGTAAACCTCGTCGGGGTTCTTGCTTCTCGGCAGTTTTAGATTCTCCTCTTCAAAGAGCGTCATACGGCGCAAACCCGACTCGCCAAAGAGCAGAACGGTGTTGGCCCACTGAAATAGTTCGCCGGGCCTGATGCCCAAAGCCGTCACCGACTCCTCATCGGTCTTAAGGTAACCCAAGGGCAGGTAGGGCCGCAGCACTTCTAGCAGATCGGCGCGTAAGGCCCAGTTTTCGTAACGCAGGTCGAGACTGAGCGTCAAGCCGCGCCGCAGCCCCTCGCGAAACACGGAGGAGGCGGTGGTGCGGCCCGGGTCCATCCCAAATATCCAAGAACCGGCGTGCAGCAGCACTCCACCCTCGTAAAAACTCTCCGGCGGCGGCGCCAGGTGAGCGTCGGCCATGCGATAGCTGGCCCGCGCTTCGGTCGCTAGCAGGAGGCTGGTGGGGTAGTCGCGGTCTTCTTGCAGCAGCAGTTCCAATCGCGACTCGGCGGCTAGGTTTTTTAGCCGGTGACCGTAGCCATCGCGGCCGGCCCTCGTCAAGAAGCGCACCCGCGCACCCGCGCTTTTGGCCGCCAGGCTCTGCCTGAAAAGAGCTCCGCCGACCGATTCGCGCAAAAAGCCGCTTTTTGTATCCTCTTCTAGTTCCGCGTAGACTTCGCCGAAAACCAGCAGCATATTGGCCTCACTCCCTCACGGGCGGCGCCCGCTCATCTATTTTATAGACTACGATGAGAAGGCTTTACCACTCCACCCAAGCTTCCCCATTTAGCAGAGGGAACCTCAGCAGACCTCGCTCGTACTCGTAGGGAGCGCTGGTTTTGCGCGGTTTGGCGACTCCTTGTATCTCAACCCAGGCTTGCGACTCGGCGACCGGCTCTTGCGTCAAAACCAGGCGCTCTCCGTCGAAGCTGCCGCTAAGGTGCGGCTCCAAGGCGGCGCCGTAGCCTTCGCCTTCGTCGCAAAAGACCTTGCCGGATATCTCGGCGGCTGGGGCCAAGCGCCACAGCAGCGGCCGCCAGCGGGCGGTTTCGCTGGGCTGAGGCTGCGTCAGCGGCAGCGCAGAACCCTCACGTTGCCACAGCGGGACGCGCTCGTAGGGTGTTTCGACCATAAGCCAGGCCGGTCCGCTGCTGACCTCGCCGCTCCAAAAATCGCGCCAATTTCCGGCGGGTAGGTAGACCAGACGGCGTTTTTGCGCGGGTTCGAGCGCCGGCGCGACCAGCAGATCGCGCCCCAGGAGAAACTGGTCGAAAATCGCTTGCGTCTCACGGTCTTGGGGATAGTGGTAAAAGAGGGGACGCATCAGCGGCTGACCCTGCCGCGCAGCCTCAGCGGCCAGAGTGTAGAGGTATGGCAGCAGGCGGTAACGAAAGCGAATGGCCCGACGAATGTACTCAAGCCAAGGCTCGCCAAAGGCCCAGGGTTCCTGATGGCGGCTGGTCTTGGCCGAGTGATTGCGCATGAACGGATAAAAAGCGCCCAGCCAGCTCCAGCGCGCCAGCAGCTCGCCGTCGCAGTCAGCGCGGAAGCCGCCAATGTCCGCCCCCACAAAAGCCATCCCGCTGAGGCCCATATTGAGCAGCATGGGAATACTCGTCTGCATGTGCTGCCAGTAACTGCCGTTGTCGCCGGTCCAGACCCAAGCGTAGCGCTGGATGCCGCTGAAACCGGAACGGCTCAGGACGAAGGGCCGTTTATCGGCGCGCAGTAGCCGCAACCCCTCGTAAGTGGCGCGGCTCATCAGCAGACCGTAGAGGTTGTGCACCTCGGCGTGCAGGCGCCGGCCGTGGCGGGCGTCCAGGGGCAGAGTCTTGCCTATGCCAAAAGCCTCGTCGCCTTCTACGCTAAAGGCCGCGGGCTCATTCATGTCGTTCCAGATCCCGGCTACCCCCGCCTCGACCAGGGCGCGGTGCTGCTCACCCCACCAGCGTCGCACCGCTGGGCGCGAGAAGTCCGGCCAGACCGCCGGCTTGGGCCAGACTTCTCCGCTCAGTTCTTCCTCACGCCTGTTTTTGACGAAGACATCTTGAGCGTGTCCGCTTTCGTAAACGTCGTATCCCTGCTCTTTCTTGACGCCCGGATCGACGATGGCGACCGCCTGCAGCCCTTGCCGCGCCAGCTCCCTAAAAAGCCCGGCGGGATCGGGGAAGCGGTGCGGCGAGAAGGTGAAGACCTTGTAGCCGTCCATGTAGTCGATGTCGAGCCAGACGGCGCTCAGGGGGATCTCGCGCCTCTTGAAGCCGGCGGCCACTTCACGCACGGCGGTTTCATCTGGATAGCTCCAGCGGCTCTGGTGAAAACCCAGGGCCCACAGCGGCGGCATGGGGGGGCGCCCCAATAGCTCGGTATAACGTTCCAGAACGTGACGCGGCTCCGGACCGGGTATCAAGTAGATATCGAAGGTGGGGCCCTCCACGGCGATGCGGCTGCGCTCTTCTTCGCTGGCGGCTAGGTCAAAGAGGCTCTTCCAACTCTCGTCCAGGTAAAGAGCCCGCGCCTTTGCGCCGTCGAGGGCGATGACGAAGGGATGAGCCTGATATAGCGGATCGTCTTTGGGCTGCTGCTCAAAGGAATCGGCGTTCCAATTGAACCAACGCCGCCCTTTTTTGTCGAGATAGCCGGTACGCTCGCCCAGGCCGTAATAGCGCCTTTCGGGCGACTCGCCTAAAAAGAGCGAATAACCCCCGCCCAGAGGGTTGCCGTCTTCTACTTCGCGTAGAGCGGCGGCGCCGCGCACCGCCTCAGCCACGGCGGCGGCGTCGCCGGTCCAGGTGGGAATGTCGCCTATCTGCAACGGGCCCAACTCCAGACCCTGCCAGCTCACCCTGAAAGGTTTCATGCTCAGGCTCAGCTCGCCCGCGGGCGAGCTGAGCCTGAGCTCCGCCCCTTGCTCGTTGAGCTCCACAGCCGAGCGCTCTGGTCTCTCGACCACCCAGCTTTCTTTGTGCTCGTCGCGCGCACGGTGCCAGACCAAGAGCCGCCAGACTCCCTGTGGGTACGCTTCCAGTCGCAGCTGCGATTGCGGCCCAAACAACCGCAACGCGCCGTCTTCGAGCCGGTATCCGTCGAAATTTACGCTTCGCATATCTCGCCTCCGCGCGCCTGCACCTCCGCCAGAGTGGGGCTTTGCGCACCGCTGCGCTCGAGCGTCAGCCCGGCCGCTTTGGTGGCCGTGCAGAGCGCGTTTTGTATGTCTGAATACTGCAACTCGCGCCGAAAAGCGTCGTTGTGCGCCAACCACGCCAGCAGACCGGCCATAAAAGCGTCGCCCGCTCCCACCGTGTCCTTCACCCGAACCCGCGGCGCTTCTTGATAGATCTTATGACGACCATAGTAGGCGATCGCGCCAGCCGCCCCCAGGGTCAGGACCAACCACTTGAGCGAGCCGCGCAGGCGCTCGGCCGCCTCTTGCGGCGATGAATCGGGAGCCAGCCAGGAAAGGTCTTGGCTGCTCAGCTTTACCAGGTCGAACTCAGGCGCACGCTCCCAAAAGACCTCGCGGAAAGACGTCGGCGTGACGCCGGGGCGGATGTTAGGGTCGAAGCTCAAGAAAACCCCTTTCTGGCTGCTTATCAAATCCCATACTGCGCCGGCTGTCCCCGGCAGCGCCGCCGCCAGTGAACCGCTGTGCAGCGCCCGCACGCCTTGCGGCAGCGGCTCCCACCCCACAGCCTCGAAGGCCGTTTCGCGCAGGTAAAAGCGGTATTTAGCGTCTTGGGCGTCTTCTACCCGCGCCAGAGGCGTCGCCATGTCGCTGTAGGGGCCCCGCGTTTCTACACCCGCTTCGCGCATCAGGTCTACAATCCACCTGCCCCAAGCATCTTTGGACAAGCCTCCGTAAAAACTCGTCCTAACCCCCAAGCGACCCAGGGCCATGGCCACGTTAGCCGGCGAGCCGCCGGCGCGGGCCCTGTACAGCTGCGGCCTGCCGCTGGGCAGCAAGTCTATTAGCGCCTCGCCCACAACGGCTATCACCCCTTGACCGCCCCCGCCGTCAGACCGGACACCAAGCGTTGCTGGAATATCAGCACCAGTACGATCAGCGGTACGGTAACTATCACCGAGGCCGCCATTATCTGCGCCCAGGGCAGCTCGTACTGGCTGGCGCCGCTGAAGAGGGCGATCGCCACCGGCACCGTGCGCGCCGAGTTGTCTACCGTGAAGGTCAGCGCGAAGAGGAATTCGTTCCACGCCTGGATGAAGGCGAGCAGGCCGGCGGTTACCAGCCCCGGAGCCATCAGCGGTAAAAGCACTATGCGCAGCACTTGCAGCGGGCTGGCGCCGTCGACAAAGGCGGCCTCTTCCAGTTCGCGCGGAATTTCGCGGATAAAACTGGTCAGCACCCAGATGGTGAAGGGCAGGGTGAAGATCATGTAAGGCAGAATCAGCGCCCACCAGGTGTTGTAAACGCCGAGGCTGCGAACCAGCACGAACATGCCGCCGAGAACGCTTATTTGCGGGAACATCGCCACCGAAAGCACCGCGTAGAAGATTGTGTGTTTCCCGGCGAAGCGAAAGCGGCCCAGGGCGTAGGCGGCGGTGGAACCGACGACCAGAGAAAGGAAGGTGGTCATGCCGGCGACGATGGTGGAGTTTAGCAAATTGCGGCCGAAGGGCTGTTGCGTAAAAACGTCTACGTAGTTCCGCCAGCGCGGGTGCGCCGGCCAGTAGCGCACCGGCGTCTCGAATAGCTCGTTGGGGCTCTTGAGGGAGCTAACGATCGCCCAGTAGAAGGGGAAGATGAGGTAGACGAAGATGATGAGCAGCAGCAGATAGAAGAGCAGCGTAGATATCAGGGAACGCGAACGCATCTCGGCCTCCTAGTCGATCTCCACCCGCAGGCTAACCAGGTAAGCCGCCGCGAAGATGGCGATAATGAGAAATATGCCCATAGAAACCGCCGATCCGTAACCCAGCGCGCCGAAGTCTACCAGCTGCTGCCGCGCGTAAACCGACATGCTCATGGTTGTGGGGTTGGTGCCGGTCATGACGTAGATGACGTCGAAGACCCGCAGCGCGTCGAGGGTGCGGAAGATGAGCGCCACTAGCAAGGCCGGCTTGAGCAGCGGCAGTGTTATGCGCCAAAACTGCTGCCAAGCGCTGGCGCCGTCTACCGTGGCCGCCTCGTAAAGCTCATCGGGTATGGATTGCAGACCCGCCAGCAACAATAAAGCCATGAAGGGAGTGGTCTTCCAGACGTCCACCGCGATGATCGAAGGAAGGGCCAGGCGAGAGGTCGCCAGCCAGGCCAGCGGGTGGGCTATGAGGTGAACCCGCATCAGCAAATCGTTGATGACTCCATAGACGTCGTTGTACATCCAGCGCCACATCTGCGCGCTGACCACGGTAGGAATGGCCCAGGGAACCAGCATAGCGGTGCGCATCAGCCCCCGCCCGCTGAAGCGGGTGTTGACCACCAAAGCGATACCCAAGCCTAAAACGGTCTCTAAGATAACCGAGATGATAGTGAAGAATGCGGTGTTCTTGAGGCTGATCCACCAGTAGGGATCGGCCAGGAGACTTTTATAGTTGTCCAGTCCCACCCAGCTGGGCTTGAGGGGAAACTGCAGGATACTGACCTGGAAAAAGCTGAGTTGCAAGGTTCTCCACAGGGGGTAAGCGGCCACCAGCAACAGCACCAGCAGGCTGGGCAGCAGGAAAACCCAAGCGGTGCGCGCACGACGCGCGCTCAAACGGCCCTTTTTCGTCACTTTGGCTCTCCGAGATTGCGGGCCGCGGCGGCCAAGCCGCCGCGGCCCGCGGCGATGATTACCAGCCTCTGCCCTTGATGCGCTTGAGTTGTTGCTCGAGCATCCGCAGCGAGGTGGCCGCGTCAGTCTGGCCGATTAGGACGTTGTGCACCGCGGTCCAGAAAGCGCTGGAAACCTGGTTGTACTTCTGCTTGGTCTGCGCGCTGGGGCGCGGCACGGCGTTGACAAAGACGTCGTAAAGCTTGCCCATGAAGGGGTTCGCCGCCAGGACGTCCGCGTCCTTGTAGAGCGCCGGGCGCGTCGGCAGGAAGCTGCCCTTTATGGCGCGCCTCTTCTGCTCGTTGTAGCCGGTCAGGTAGACGATTAGGCTGACCGCTTCTTTGGGGTGTTTGCTGAAACGTGAAACCGCTAGCTGCCAGCCGCCTAGCGTGGCCGCGTGCTGACCGTCGCTGCCGCCCTTGGGCAGTACCGTTACGTCGAATTTGCCTTTGATGGGGCTGTCTTTGCCATTGCCCAGCGACCAGGCGTAGGGCCAGTTGCGCATGAAAGCGGCGTTGCCAGCCTGCCAAACACCGCGGGCTTCTTCTTCCTGATAGCTGGTTACACCCGGGGGCGCTATCTTGCCCACCCAGGCGGCCGCCTGCTCAATAGCCTTGACGGCGTTGGGGTTGTTGATGGTGATGTCGCCCTTGTCGTCTACTATCGTCCCGCCTTTGTGGGAGAACACCCACTCCAGCGCGTCACAAGTCAAGCCTTCGTAGGCCTTGCCTTGAAAGACGAAGCCCCAAAAACTGGCGTTGCCCGCCTGACGCTCACCGGCCTGGATCTTGGCGGCCATCTTGGCCATCTCGCTCCAGGTGGTCGGCGGCGCGCCGTAGCCGTATTTCTTCAGCAGGTCGGTGCGGTAGTAGAGCAAACCGGCGTCGGTAAACCAGGGTAAAGCCACCAGACGGCCGTCTACGGTGTTGGCGGAGATGATGCGCGGGAAAAACTTGCCTACCAGGTCCGGCGAGACGTAATCATTGAGGTCGACGAAGAAGTCGGAGAGGATGCCCGGCCAAATAACGTCGATCTGGTAAACGTCGATGTCGGACGATCCGGCCGCCAGCTGCTGCTGGTACAGCGCCAAGCGATCGGTAGTCGAGTTGGGCGTGGAAACCACCTCGACTTTATTACCGGTCTGCTCGGCCCAGGCCTGGGCCCCGTCGGTGCAGAGCTGCAACTCCTGGCCTACCGCCCCGCAAGATATCCGCAAGGTCACACCCTGAGCCATGGTAGCGCTTCCAATTGCTATCGCCAAAGACGCAACCGCCAAAAACTTAAAGGCTTTCATTTGCCACCTCCGTTAGTACTACCCTCCGATTATAACCCAAAGTGCGGCCGCGGCGCCTTAGATATGCTCCTTAGAAAGGGACGAAACTCACTTACTGAAAAAGCGAAGCCGGATAACGTATAATTTCGCTATGGCCGCAACCCTGGACGTCGCCCCTATCGAGGCGGCGGCTCTCACCCATCCCGGTCGTAAACGCACCACCAATCAAGACGCCATCGGGGAAAAGGTGTGGGCCCACTCGGGCGTATTCGTGGTCGCCGACGGCATGGGCGGGCACCGCACGGGCGAGCTTGCCTCTAAGCTGGCGGTCAAGAACATTCTCGATGTACTCAGCGAAACCGAAGCATCTCCCAATTTGGTAATAGAAGCGTTTGAAGAAGCCAACGACGCAATATACAGCGCCGGGCAGCGGCCCGAGTCTCGCGGCATGGGCACTACGGCCACGGCTCTGGCCCTAAGCCTGCCGTACGCGCTAATCGCCCACGTGGGCGATTCCCGCGCCTACCTGTTGCGCGACGGGGTGTTTTCCCAGCTCACTCAAGACCATTCCTGGGTGGCCGAAAGGATGCGTCAAGGTTTGCTGACGCCCTCCGAGGCGCGCAACCACCGCTGGCGCAACGTCATCACCAACGCTCTGGGCTCGTTCCCCGAGGCGCGCGTAGACCTGATAGGCCTCAAGGTACGTCCCGGAGACCGCTACCTTATATGCAGCGACGGCCTTTCGGGGGTGCTGGAAGACCAGGTTCTGCAGGAGGTTTTGGAAGACGCCTCGCCGCAGGAGGCAGTGGAAAGGCTGGTCAAGCTGGCCAACGAGTGGGGGGGGCCCGACAACATTTCGGTGATAGTGGTGGCGGTCCACGAAGTACCCGAGCAAACCTCGCCGCCGCCCTGGGCCCTGCCGCTAGAAAGCGGCGAACCGATAATACTGGCGCTGGGACAGGAGGAAAGCACAGTAGAAACCCGCGTTTTTGAACCCAAGCGCCCCAAAGGGTTCTGGAATCGCTGGCGGGACCTCATATTTTTACTGGTGTACGTTTCTTTGCTACTCTACGTGCTGTTCTTCTATCATAAGTAGGGGGTGACAATGCAACGCGTTCAGACAAAAGATGCGCCGGCGGCGATAGGCCCTTACAGCCAGGCCGTGATAGCGGGCGGGAT
Source organism: Thermaceae bacterium (assembly GCA_026987375.1). Lineage (GTDB taxonomy): Bacteria > Deinococcota > Deinococci > Deinococcales > Marinithermaceae > Oceanithermus. The sequence goes on from JALSMT010000118.1 coordinate 15,895, forward strand.
GGTTTTTGTCTCCGGCCAGATACCGCTAACCCCCGCGGGGGTATTGCGCCAGGGCGGAATAGCCGAGCAGACCAAACAAGCCCTCGAAAACCTGCGGGCGGTACTAGAAGCGGCGGGCAGCGGGCTCGACAAGGTGGTGCAGGTAAGCGCTTTTCTCGACGACATAAACGATTTTGCCGCCTTCAACGAGGTATATGCTAGCTTCTTTTCGGAGCCGTATCCGGCTCGCGCGGTCGTAGAGGTTTCCAGGCTTCCCAAGGGAGTAAAAGTAGAGGTAGCGTGCGTAGCCGAAGGAGGAAAGTAAATGAAGATATTACACCCCACCGATTTTTCCGAAGCCTCGATGAAGGCGCTGGAAGTGGTGCGCCAGCTCAAAGAACCGCTGCATGCCGAGGTAATTTTGCTGCATACCATAGAGGCCCCCCGTTCCACCCCCATCTACGGAGACTACTGGAATGAAAGCCTCAACGAGGTAGTCAAGAAAGGCCAGCTAGAGGCCATAGAAACGACGCGCCGGCACCTGGAGAGGCTCGAGCCCGACGCCGAGGCCCACCTGGAGATAGGCCACCCCTTCAAAACCATCCTCCGCTTCGCCCGCGAGAAGGACGTAGACCTGATAGCCATGGGCACCCACGGCCTCGATTCCTTCATGGATCGCATTCTTGGCTCCATTACCGAACGGGTGATCGAACTGGCCCGCAGGCCGGTAGTCTCCACCCGCGCCAACGCCGAGGTGCGCCCCTTCAAGCATTTCTTGGTGGCCACCGCCCTGGCCGAGCCTTCGCGCCGCGCCCTCACCTTCGCCAAGAAAATAGCCGAGGCTACGGGGGCGCGCTTGACCTTGATGCACAGCATCGAACCAATCCCTGAACCGCCGCTGCCCATCCACATGCCCGACCCGGCGGCCGCAGACGTCCGCCAGCAGTACGTCGAGCAGGTAGCTAAAGACCTGCAAACCCTGGCCTCCGAGTTTGGCGCCCAGCCGCTGCTGAAAGAGGCCAAGCCGGTGGACGCCGTCTGCCAGGTGGTGCCCGAGCTGGACATAGACGCGGTCTTCATCGGCCGTAGCCGCCAGCGGCGCTTTATGGGCTCCGTGACCAGAGAGATCCTCGAGCGCGCCGCCGTGCCGGTCTTCGTACACCCTTAGTTCATGGACGTAAACGAATCTTTCGCCGCGGGTGACCGGCGCGCGCTGGCGCGCGCCCTCACCTGGGTGGAGTCTGGCCTGGCCAGCGGCGAAGAGCTGCTCAAGAAAGCTCGCGGCGCGGCGCGGGCTCGCATAGTCGGCCTCACCGGCAGCCCTGGTTCTGGTAAGAGCACCCTGGCGGACAGGCTAATTACCGCAGTGCGTCAGCGCGGCGAGACCGTCGCGGTGCTGGCGGTGGACCCCAGCTCACCGTTTAGCGGCGGCGCCATTCTGGGCGACCGCATCCGCATGATGCGTCACCACAAGGACGAGGGGGTCTTCATCCGCTCCATGGCCAGCCGCGGCTCGCTGGGCGGCCTGGCGGGGGCTACGGTGGCGGCGCTGACGCTGCTGGAGGCCTTTGGTTTCGACTGGATTTTGGTAGAGACCGTGGGCGTCGGCCAGAGCGAGGTAGACATCGCTCGCGTCGCCGACACCACAGTGCTGGTGCTCACCCCCGCCGCCGGCGACGCGGTGCAGGCGTTCAAGGCGGGCGTGATGGAAATAGCCGACCTAATCGTAGTAAACAAGTTCGACCTGCCCGGCGGCGAGCGGGTGGTGCAAGAGCTGCGCGCCACCCTGGAGTTCGCTCCCCCCAGACCCGCGGGCTGGAAGGTGCCGGTGCTGACCACGATCGCGGCCGACGGCGAAGGCACGGCAAAGTTGCTGGCGGCCATAGAAAAACACCACCAGCACCTGCAAGAACACGGTCTGCTGGAGTCGCACCGCCTGGAGAGGGCCCGCTTCGAGATAGCCAGCGTGATCCAGCAGCTGGGTCAGGAAGGCGCCCGCAAAGGCGAAGACCTGGTTCAGGCGGTGGCCAGCGGCAAACTGACCCCGCGCCAGGCCGCCGCCCGTCTAGTCAGAAGCGCGCTCGAGCCTGGCGACTAAGCCGCCGAGCTCCGGACTCAGTCGTAACGGATAAGAAGGCCTGGGTTCCTGGGCTATTACCCTCAAGTCTTCCGGCAGGGAGCGCAGCTCCTGCAAAACTCTTCGTCTGACCGCCGCCAAGTCCTCGGCGGCTTCGCTGACGGCGCCGGCGCGCATCCTGCGGCGCAGCAGCGGCCGACCGCGACGCTCCTCGTCGGCTAGGGCCAGCTCGTCCGCTATGTAACCCGCGCCGCGCTGGCGCCAAACCTGCTTGCGCCCGGGCAGAGTTCGCTTGCCCGGACTCCTCTTGAAGCGCGGCCCTCCTTCGTCCTGCACCAGCTTGTAGACCCCGCCGAGGGCCGGCAGGTCATAACTGGTTCCCAGGCGCGTGCCCACGCCGTACCCCTGCGCCGCTCCCCCCGCGGCCAGAAAGGCCTGGATGCGGTACTCGTCCAGGTCGCCGGAGATGAAGATGCGCACCTCGGGAAACCCGGCTTCGTCGAATAAGGCGCGGACCCTCCTCGTCAGCGTCGGCAGGTCGCCGGAGTCTATCCGCACTCCCGCCAGGCTGCGCCCCTGCTCTCGCAGTTCCCGAGCCACCAGCAGCGCCCTTTCGGCCCCGCGCAGCGTCTCATAGGTGTCTATTAGCAGCACCGGGGCGGGGTGGTCCGCGGCGAAAGCGCGGAAGGCCTCGAGCTCGCTATCAAAGCTCATCACGTAGGCGTGCGCCATCGTACCGATAACGGGAATGCCGTAGTGCAAGCCGGCCGCCACGTTAGAAGTCCCGTCGAACCCGGCCAGGTAACTGGCGTAAGCGACCAGAAGAGCCGCCTCGGGCCCGTGGTCGCGGCGCGGGCTAAAATCGGCCAGGCTGGCGTCAAAGCCCGCCGCCAGGCGTACCCGCGCCGCCTTTGAAGCTATGAGGGTATGAAAATTGACGACGTTGAGTAAAAGAGTCTCTACTATCTGGGCCTCTATGCGCGGCGCCCGCACCACTAGCAGCGGCTCCCCCGGAAAGACCAACTCGCCTTCGGCAACCGCCCAGACGTCGCCGCTAAAATGGAAATCACGCAGGTACGTGACAAACTCACGCGAGAAGACCCCGAGAGTTTCCAGGTAAGCAAGCTCCTCGTCGCTGAATTTGAGATTTTGCAGGTACTCCAGAGCCGAGTCTATCCCCGCCGCGATCATGAAGCGGCGGTTGGGCAGCGGCGGCCTGACGAAGAGCTCGAAGGTCGCCTGGCCGTTCTTGCCGCGCCGCAGATAAGAATCGGCCATGGTCAGCTCGTACAGGTCTATGGTCATTTGCCGGGAGCGCATCTTCTCCTCCAGCGCCGCAGCGCAGCCCTGAAAACGCGCCGCTCGTTTTCGAAAACCAGCAGACGCTCCGCTTCCTCTACCGGAACCCAGAGCACGCGCCGCACCTCTTCCAGTTGGGGTCGCAGTTCTCCCCCTTCGTAACGCATTAGGAAGTAGTGCACGCGCTTGTTTATCTCTACCTCCTCATCCTCGTGATCGGTAAAGTAATAGCGCACCCTTTCCAGTGGATCCAGCACGGCAACGCGCACACCCGTTTCTTCGGCGACCTCGCGCCTGGCCGTCTGCCGGTAGCGCTCGCCAGGCTCCACCCGCCCTTTGGGCAGGCTCCAGCGACGGCTCTTTCCCTTGGCGGGCATTATCAACAACACCTTTGGTCTGCGGCAGCCGCGGAAAACGACTCCTCCGGCCGAGGTGACCTTGCGGGCGGCCTTCCTGGGGAAGCGCCTGCGGTTCCGTAAAGGTCTTTTCCTCGCCTCAGCCATGCTTTATAACACCACGAAAACACCCCGTCTGCCAAATTACCCGGCGGCTGCGAGTCGATTATCTGCGCGTAGCGCGATGATTGTGCAAACGGCGGTTCCAGAGCCGCCGTAAAGAAAACCCCCTCTTGCGAGGGGGGCGCTTGGTGGGCCGTACAGGAATCGAACCTGTGACCAACCGATTAAAAGTCGGTTGCTCTACCAAACTGAGCTAACGGCCCACGTTTGGCCCCAAAATTATATGAGAGGCGCCGGTTCCTGTCAAACGTAGATTTACGATTGCAGCACCCGCGCCAGCTCGCGAGCCGTCCTATCCAGGGTGTGTTCTTTCTCCACCCTGCGCCGCGCCCTATCGCCCATCTCGGCCAGTTGCCGGGGGTCGGCCAAGGCCCTTCTTAGCGCCGCGGCCAGGGCCCCTGGCCGCGGCGCTACCAGCCAGCCTTCCACGCCGTCGTCTATCAGCTCTTTTTGCGCGGGTATAGGGCTGCTTATCACCGGCAGCCCCGAGGCCATGGCTTCGAGAACGGCCAGCGACTGATTCTCTCCCAGGGTCGGGAAAAACAGCAGGTCCGCCGCTTGGTAGAGCCGCGGCATGTCGGCCACCCGCCCCAGAAAAACGGCGTTTTTCACGCGCAATACCTCCGCCAAGCGCTTAATGGAACCGTAGAGCGGGCCGCCCCCCGCCAGCGCCAACGTCACACCTTGCAGCCCGCGCACCGCCAGTAACGCCGCCAGCTGGTTCTTCTCGAGCGCGAAGCGCGAAGGCAGCAGCGCCACAAAGCCCTCGAGGCCGAAACTCTTTTTTAACTCCGCCTTGACGGAGCCGTCCGCCGGGTGAAAGCGCTCGCCGTCCACGCCGTTGTGAATTGCGTAGACGTCCTTGATTCCGTGAACGTCCTGTAACCAGCGGCGCGCCCAGTCCGATACCGTTATCACCCGCTCTACCCTGCGCAGCAGCGGCGCCTGCAAAAGGCGGTAGCCCGCGCGGTAAAGATAGTTGAGGCCCCACGGGTAAAATATCTCCACCTGATCGTGCAGTAAGGCGTAAACCGGGCCCGCCAGAGCGCCCGTCAAGCGCTTCATACTGGGCGGAGCCCAAGTAGAAACCACGTAAACGTCCGCGGGCGGTATTGCGGCCGCCGAGTCATAGGTAAGGGTTTCCACCCCCGAGTCGCGCAAGCGCCGCCGTACCGCTATGGTGCCTGGCGAGTCGGGCATGGCCGAAAAGGGCGCTATTCCGTGTTTAGCCAGCCGCGGCAAAACGTCCGCCAGCCATATTTCGCTGCCGCCTGTCTGCGTCGCGTCAGTTACGAAGCCTACTCGCACACGCCATTATATTGAACCCGCCGCTAAACGAAACGGGTGGGTGATAGCCTTATTGAGATGGCTTTCTTCTGGCTGGTCCTGGGAATAGCCCTGCTCTACGGCGGAGGAGAGCTCTTGCTGCGTTACGCGGTGGCCCTGGCGCGCCGCGTCGGCGTCAGCCCGCTGGTCATCGGCCTGACCGTAGTAGCCTTCGGCACCAGCGCCCCCGAACTGGCGGCTACCCTGGCGGCCGTTTCCCGCGGCAGTTCGGCCATGGCCTTCGGCAACGTAGTCGGCTCTAACATAGCCAACCTGTCGCTCGTTCTCGGAGCGGCCGCCCTGGCCAGACCGCTACTGACTCACGCTCGTTTCATCAAGCGGGAAATGCCGTTCCTGTTGCTGGTGAGCCTGGCTCTTATCTGGGTCAGCCTGGACGGCCGGGTAAGCCGCCTGGAGGGTTTGGCGCTGCTGGTGGCGCTGCTGGCCTACCTGTGGTATTTACTGAAGCAAAAAGGAGAAACCCCCGAGGTCAGGTCGGAGTTCGACGTCGAGTACCACAACGGCCGCGAGCCGCTGTTACTTCTGCTCGTAGGCTTGGCCGCTGGCATAGCCCTCTTGACCATGGGCGCTTCGGCCCTCATCAAAGGCGCGGTCGCTTTGGCCCACTCGTTAGGAGTGCCCGACCGCATAGTGGGTTTGACGGTGGTGGCCCTGGGCACCAGCCTGCCGGAACTAGCGAGCGCGGTAGTCGGCGCGCGCAAGGGAGAACCAGACATCGTGCTGGGCAACGTCGTCGGCTCGAACGTCTTTAACTCCCTGGCAATCCTGGGCGTCACCGCCGCTGTCAGCCCGCTGCGCCCGGACGGCGGCGCGCTGCTAGACCTGGCCGTCATGCTGGGATTGGTCCTGCTGGCCTGGCCTTTCCTATACAGCGGTCTGAGACTGGGCCGCCGTGAAGGCGCCTTGTTGCTTATGGTCTATTTCGTTTACGTAACATATCTCTTTGCTTCTTGAATAGCTGGTCCGTATCTAAAAATTATCGCACGGGAAAGCTCCAAGCAAACGGCAAAAAACTAAACCGTTACGATTTGTCCTTTGCTGAGCGGTGTATAAAGGGTGTTGTAAGCCCCTTGGGCTGGGAGGAGAAAATGCGCGATCTTAAACTGCACGACATCTCGCCAAAAGGTAAGGTTTTCTGGGACACGCCGACGCCGATCCTCATAGAACACGCCCTGGCCCGCGGCCAGGGCATGCTGGCGCACAAGGGACCGCTGGTGGTAGACACCACCCCCTACACGGGCCGCAGTCCGCGCGATAAGTTTATCGTGCGCGAGCCCAGCACCGACGCCGATATCTGGTGGGGCGAGGTCAATCAACCTTTTGACCCCGAAGCCTTCGACGCCCTCTACGGGCGCGTTACCAGCTATCTGGAAGAGCGCGACATCTACGTGCAAGACCTCTTCGCCGGCGCCGACCCCAAGCACCGGCTGGCCGTGCGGGTGGTGACCGAAAGCCCCTGGCACGCTCACTTTGCCCGAAATATGTTCATCTTGCCGCGTCGTTTCCAGTCGGGTGACGTTAGCGAGGCCTACGTACCCGAGTTCACGGTAGTGCACGCCCCCCACTTCCGGGCCGACCCCGAGCGCGACGGCACTCGCAGCGAGGTATTCGTAATTCTCAACTTCGCCAAGAAAATCGCCCTGATAGGAGGGACTCACTACGGCGGCGAGGTCAAGAAGTCAATATTCTCGGTCCTCAACTACTTAATGCCCAAGAAAAACGTACTCTCCATGCACTGCTCCGCCAACCTGGGCAACGGCGGCGACAGCGCCATCTTTTTCGGGCTCTCGGGCACCGGTAAGACTACGCTCTCGACCGACCCCAACCGTCCGCTCATCGGCGACGACGAACACGGCTGGGGCAGCGAGGGCGTCTTCAACTTCGAGGGCGGCTGCTACGCCAAGGTGATCAATCTAACCCCGCAGTCGGAGCCGCTGGTATACAAGGCTACGATGATGTTCGAGAGCATTCTCGAAAACGTCGTAGTCAGCGACTACAACCGCCGCCCGGAGTTCAGCGACGGCAGCAAGACCGAGAACACCCGCTCTTCCTACCCGCTGGCGCACCTCGATAACGTCGTACCCAGCAGCATGGGCCCGCACCCCAAGAACATCTTTTTCCTCTCCGCCGACGCCTTCGGGGTACTGCCGCCGATAGCCAGGCTTACCCCCGAACAGGCGATGTACTACTTCATCAGCGGCTACACCGCCAAGGTAGCGGGTACAGAGCGAGGAATTACCGAGCCGGTGGCTACTTTCTCGGCCTGCTTCGGCTCACCCTTCCTGCCGATGCACCCCGCCCGTTACGCCGAGATGCTGCGCGAAAGAATCGAGAAGTACGGCCCCAAAGTATGGATGGTCAACACCGGCTGGACCGGCGGACCCTTTGGCGTGGGCGAACGCATGTCGCTGCGCCATACCCGGGCGTTGCTCACCGCGGCGCTCAAGGGCGACCTGGACGGTGTGGAGTATCAGGAAGATCCCGTATTCGGCTTCGCGGTGCCCACCTCGGCCCCCGGCGTCCCCAGCGAGCTGCTGATACCGCGGCAAACCTGGGCCGACAAAGACAGGTTCGACGAGGCCGCCAAGAACCTGGCGCGGCTCTTCCAGGAAAACTTCAGCAAGTACGCCGACGGCGCCAGCGAAGAGGTTAAAAAAGCCGGTCCGCGTCTGTAGAAGTCGCGGCGCTAGAGACGGGCAAGGGGGCCGAGCGGCCCCCTTGCCCGTCGTGTAGAATGCGGCATGGTCTCAAACCTGGCTCGAGCCCTGGTGTGGTTGCTGTTTTTAATCGGCGGAGCTCTTCTTGGTATAAAAATAGACCTCATCGTCTGGCCTTCTCTTTGGAGCAGCCTGCCGTGGCACGCGCTGAGCGCACTGAGCGGGCTGCTGCTGCTGCGCCTCGTCTTGCGGGTAAGCCGCGTCACCGGCCGCTGGCTGGCCCGCTGCGGGCGGGTGGGCGAGCTGCCCCGGATGCAGACCAACCGGCTCGTGACGGCGGGCCCCTACGCCTGCATGCGCCACCCCATGCACCTGGGCTTGATGCTCTTCCCCTTGGCGTTCGCGCTGCTGCTCGGCTCTCCCGCTTTCGCGTTCGTCATAGCGCCGCTGGAAGCTTTGTTAATATTGATAATGGTCTTTTTGCTGGAAGAGCGCGAGGCCAAGAAAAAGTTTGGGGCCGAGTACGCCGCCTACGCCAGCCGCGTGCCGGCTTTCAACCTGAGCCGCAGCTGCCTGCAACTTCTGCTGCAAGAACCGCCCGAAAACCCCGACTGCACCCGCGACTTCATAATCGCCGATTGACACTGACTGTCCGGTCAACTGCAAGCTATACTTCACAGAGGAGGGTGCAATGAAATACCGCAAACTAGGGCAGTACGGCATCAGAGTATCGGAGATCGCGCTGGGGGCCTGGGTCACCTACGGCAACCAGGTGAAGGACCTCGAGACGATCAAGCGGATCAGCAAGCTGGCCTACGACGCCGGGGTCAACTTCTTTGACAACGCCGACGTCTACGCCATGGGCGCGGCCGAAGAGTTGATGGGCGAGGTGCTCGCGGACTATCCGCGCCACACCCTGGTGATGAGCTCCAAGGTCTTCTGGCCCACCAGCGAGGACGCCAACGGCCGCGGGCTGGGGCGCAAGCACGTGCACGAGTCCATCGAGCGCAGCTTGAAACGGCTGCAGACCGACTACCTGGACCTCTACTTCGCCCACCGCTACGACCCCGAGACGCCCATGGAGGAGATCGTGACGGCGTTTAGCGACCTGGTGAAGGCGGGCAAGATCCTCTACTGGGGCACCAGCGAGTGGCCGGCGGCGCGCATCGCCGAGGCGGTCACCTTTGCGCGCGCCAACGGGCTGGCCGCACCGGTGGTGGAGCAGCCGCAGTACTCGCTCGTCTACCGCGACCGGGTGGAAAAGGAGATCCTCCCCGAGGCCGAGCGCTTCGGCATGGGTCTGGTGGTCTGGAGCCCGCTGGGGCAGGGCGTGCTCACGGGCAAGTACGACGAGGGTCTACCCGAGGGCTCGCGCCTGGCGCAGTACGAGCAGTTCCGTGAACGGCTGCTCACCGAGGAGAACCGCGAGCGGGTGAAGAAGCTGAAGGCCGTGGCCGACGAGCTGGGCGTGACCCGCACCCAGCTGGCGCTGGCCTGGGTGCTGCGAAAGGGGCAGGTCTCGAGCGCCATCACCGGCGCCCGCACGCCCGAGCAGCTGCAGGAAAGCCTGGGCGCGGTGGAGGTTGAGCTGACCCCGGAGATCACCCGGAAGATCGACGCCATCTTCCCGCCGGGTCCGGACTGCTACGCCTGAGGGCCTTTTGCTCGCGCGACGGTGCGGCGCGCCACCTAACGCGCCTCTTCGCGGTGGGGCCGGCGGACTCCACCGGCCCGAAGCCGCGCCGTCCGTCTAGGCTTTTACGGTAGCGTCAGAGCTTCATGCGCGCCAGGACCTTCATGGCGCCAAGGGCCCGAGGAAAACCAAGGTACAGCGCAGAGTGAATTATCGTCTCGCGTACCTCCTTTTCGCTGGCGCCGTTGGCCATGGCGCCGCGGATGTGCGTCTTCAGCTCGTCGGGATTGCCCAAGGCGATTAGCGCCGTTATCGCCAGCAGCTCGCGCGTCTTCAGGTCCAAACCCGGCCTGGCCATCACCTCTTCATACGCAAACTGCTGGATGTAGCTCGATAGATCAGGATCTATCTCGTCCAGTAGCTCGGCAATTTTAGCCGCATTCTTACCCCATATTCTCTCGCGCACGCTCATACGACCTCCAATACCCGGCGCAGGTCCCTTTGCGGCTGCAAGGGGTCGACTAGCAAAAAAGATATTCCCAGCGCCTCGGCCCCCCGACCGTCTGCCTCTTCTTCGTCGCCAACGTGTAAGGCTTCTTGCGGCTCTACTTCAGCCACGCGCAGAGCCTGGCGGAAAATTCTCTCGTCAGGCTTGGCCGCGCCCACCAGCGCCGATACCACCACATCGTCAAAGTAAGGAGCCAAGCCCGTAGCCTCCAACACCTGTGGCAGCAGGGCGTCCCAGTTTGAAAGCGCCAGCAGCTTTTTGCCCTTTTTCTTCAGTTCGCCCAGCACCTCGCGGGCGTGCGGCGCCACGGGCCAGATCTGCGGCTCCCGCCACGAGTCCACCAGCCGCCGCGCCACTTCTTCGGCGTTCTCTACGCCCAAGCCCTCGAGGATTATCGTGTCGGTGCGCAGCCATAGCTGCAGCGCTCCTTCCAGGTCGCGCGCCGCCAGGTGGTGACGGTTGTAATAGTCAAAGGCGGCGGGACCAGCTTGGGGTAGACGACGCCAGTCGGCAGCAACTCCCCAGCGCTCGAGCGCCGGTTTCAGCCAGTAAAGGGGGTTGGCCAGCAGCAGCGTTCCGCCGACGTCAAAAAATACCGCTTTCTTCACGTCTCCATCGTATAGCACCCGGGCGCAGTGCCTTGACACTTCGAGGCGCCTTCTTTATGATAAATTCCGCTGCCTGGGCCGATGCCGGGTGGAAAAACGAGTCTGGCCCCGTGGTGTAGATGGTTAACACACCCGCCTGTCACGTGGGAGATCGCGGGTTCGAGTCCCGTCGGGGCCGCCAGAGGTGCCGAGGTAGCTCAGTTGGTAGAGCATGCGACTGAAAATCGCAGTGTCGGTGGTTCAATTCCGCCCCTCGGCACCATTTTTATCACTCTCAAGGAAAGCTTCTCTACGGCGCAACTGCGGCTTCTAACCTAGCAGATGCGGGCTCAGTCGCTTGCAGACTGAGCCTATCGGACAAACCTAAAACGTTCCACCCATAAGTTATCAAGAAACGTCCCCGTCAATGCAAAGGCTCGGACGGATAGACTGAGGCGTGGACTTGTTCGAGGCAATAGGAGCCTTATTCACCATCACCGCGGTATTCGCCTACCTCAACTACCAGTATCTGAAATTACCGACGCCAATAGGGGTTATGTTAGCGGGTCTGCTATTCTCGCTGGCCTTGGTAACACTGGGCGGCTCGCTCGAGTCGTGGGTGCGCAACCTCTTGGCCGCCTTCCCTTTTGAAGAAGTACTGATGCAGGGTATGCTGGCGTTTTTGCTCTTCGCCGGAGCGCTGCACGTCAACCTGGACGACCTGCGCAAGAGCTGGCTGTCTATCCTGGTCTTGGCTACTTTGGGCGTGCTGGTGAGCACCTTCATCGTCGGCAGCGGCGTCTATTATCTGAGCTCCTGGCTGGGTTATGAGATTCCTTATCTGTACGCGCTCTTGTTCGGCGCTCTAATATCTCCTACCGACCCAATTGCGGTGCTGGGTCTCTTAAAACGCGCCGGCGTACCCAAGGATCTAGAGGTCCTCATTTCGGGCGAGTCCCTCTTCAATGACGGCGTAGGGGTAGTTGTCTTCGCCGTAATCCTCGGCCTGGCCGCAGCCCACGGCCACGGCGGCGCGGGAGGCGTGGCGGCGCTGGAATTATTCATGCGCGAGGCCCTGGGAGGCTTGGCGCTAGGGTTCGCAGCAGGCGTCGTCGCTTTTTATATGTTGCGACGCACCGACGACTACACCGTGGAAGTCCTAATAACCTTGGCTCTTGTGAGCGGCGGTTATGCGTTGGCCGCGCGCCTGCACACCTCGGGTCCGCTGGCCATGGTGGTCGCGGGTTTGTTAATAGGCAACCACGGCCGGGCGCTGGCCATGAGCGAGCGCACCCGTGAGCACCTCGACACTTTCTGGGAGATGGTGGATGAGATACTAAACGCCCTCCTCTTCGTGCTGATAGGTCTGGAGGTGTTGCTCATTCGCCTGACGCCGGGATTCATGGAGATGGCCTTTCTGGCTATACCGCTGATTTTGCTCGCCCGCTTCGTCAGTGTGGGGTTGCCCGTAGCGATAATGCGTTCCTTCCGAAAATTCGCCAGTTACACCGTGCGCCTGCTTACCTGGGGGGGCTTACGTGGAGGGATCTCGGTGGCGCTGGCCCTCAGCTTACCGGCGGGGCCCGAACGCGACGCCATCCTGGCGATGACCTACGGGGTGGTAGTCTTCAGCGTGCTGGCGCAGGGACTGACTATTGGCAAGGTCGCACGTTATGCTAGCTCCAATTAAACGTAAATTTCTCCGCCCAAGACGGTTGCGACGACTTGGGCATAGGCGGATGCGTCTTGCAGGGGGTCGGACTGCAAAACCGCCATGTCGGCGTAGTAACCAGGCTCGAGCCTGCCCAACTCGCCCGCGCGGCCCAGAGCTCCGGCCGCCACCGTAGTAGCCGCTCGCAAAACGTCCAGCGTCT